>CAZLBJ010000449.1:0-5876 GCA_964557755.1 uncultured Thermoanaerobaculia bacterium | reverse complement strand
CAACGGCACCAGTGAGTCCCGCGGCTTTGACGAGCGCTACTTCCCCGACTCGATCACCTGGACCGGCGCCAACGTCCGGAGCTGGACCTACCAGACCGACGCCACCGGCAACCCGACTTCGATCGAGGCCACCTCGACCTGCGCCGGCGACTTGGAGGTGGCCGGCCAGGCGATCTCGACCGCGGAGACGATCGAGTCCTGCGCCGATCTCGTACTCGGCCCGGACCTCACCCTCACCGCTACCTCCGACGTCACCTTCCGGGCCGCCGGCACGGTGCGCATCCAGAACGGCTTCTCGGTCGAAGACGGCGGCCGGATGAGCGTCGAGAGTGGCGCCACGGTGCAGCCCCCTACCGAGCTGCGGACCTTCGAGTACCAGGACGGCCCGTACTTCCTCACCCGCGGCGACGGCCCCTGGGGCGAACGCGACTGGACCTACGACCGCATCGGCAACCGCCTCACCGAAACCCGCGACCGCTCCGGCACGCCCGAGACCGACACCTACCAGTACGAGCCGAGCTCCAGCGGCAACACCGCCCTCCTCGACGAGATCCTCCTCTCGCCGACGGGCACTGCCGACTACGGCTGGGACGACGCCGGCAACCTCGACACCCTGATCCGCGGCGCCAACCACCTCGACTTCACCTCCGACGCCGCCAGCCGCCTGAGCGCGATCGACCGCGGCGACGGCGTCACGACCGTCAACTCCGCCACCTTCCTCTACGACGGCCGCAGCTTCCTCCGCCGCGCCACCGAGCCCGTCGCCGGAGCCACCGTGGAGCCTGTCTACGACTCCTCGGGCCTCCTCCACGCCCTGGTCGAGAAAGACGCCCCGGCCGCCCCCGAGCGCCGCCACACCTTTTTCTACCTCGCCGGACGCCCGGTGGCGCAGCTCACACAGCAGGACGTGGTCGAGAGCTGGCAGTACCTGACGACCGACCATCTCGGAACGCCGCTGTTGGCTGCCGACGCTACAGGAGGAGTGACCTGGCGCGGCGGCTTCGAGGCCTTCGGCCACGACTTCGCCGACGGGACACCGGAGTCGGCGCTTTCAGCGGAGATCTTTCTCCGATTCCCGGGGCAGTGGGACAGCAATCTCTGGGCGGATGCGGCTCTTGGAACTGGGGGGCTCACCTACAACGTACACCGGTGGTATGAAATCGGCACGGGCCGCTATACCAGCCCCGACCCGTTGGGCTTGGACGGCGATGTCCACCCGTACCTCTATGCCCTGGCGAATCCGCTTTCGTTCATCGACCCGACCGGTGAGAAGTCGAGGATTTGCTGCGTTGACATCCCGCGTCTCCCTTCTGTTCATTGCTTCATCAACATCCATCAAGACGGCCGGGATACGACCTGCGGACTGCACGGAAGTCGATTCTCCGATGGCGAAGAAGAGCACGTGGGACGAATTCGTCGGGACAAGCCTTTCGACGACGTCAACGATCCGACCGTCAACTGTGGTGAGTGGAACGAGGGCTGCGGCGTTGACGATTGTGTTATCCGGACAGCTGCGGCCTACCCAAACCCCAGCCAGTACAACGCGGTAACAGGCAGTAACAGCAACACGTTCGCTGGTGAGATAGCCAGGACCTGTGGTCTGCAGCGGCCAAAGGGTGGCTGGGCACGCGGCTGGGACGCTGATCGGGCAAAGCCTAGGAAGGGGCGTAGACCCATTCCTTCGCCTTGCGCTCTGCCATGAGAGTCGCTCAATCACACTGGTTTACCGTGTTCATCGCGGCAAGCGCCACTGTCCATGGCTGCGAAGGCGCTCAGCCGCATTCATATATAGAGCAGCTCGAGTGCGGCATGACTCTCCAGGAGGTGAAAGGCTCCGCCGTCGAGATCGAAGCGGTCGGTGAGCACAGGCTTGGTGAATACCGAGCGAACTTAGGGCGGAATGCTGTGTGGCTCGATTTTACTGACGGGAGCTTGAGAAGTGCCACCGCCCAGACGATCACCGGCCTGACCTCGGCACGTTTGTCGCCGAAGAAAGACCTCTGCACCGGCGAGCTGACATATTTCGTTTCGCTTGAGTGGATTGCTGAGCTCCAACAGCCCGACGTCTATCTGGACGGTGAGTTGGTCGCAGAGAAGGCGGCTTCCGGGCTTGTACTCGAGGTGAGCGAGGGCGAGCACGTAATTCGACTCGAGAGCCCAGGAATCCTGCCGGTCGAGCGAAGAATCGTGCTCGACGATAGTAGCTTCGGCGATCAGTGGATCGACTTCGAGAATTTCGAGCGCTTGCCGAATGAAGCCCGATTGCATCCAGCTGATGAAGGCTGACCGAGTGCAGCCGCTGCGCCCACACACCTCCTCATGTTCCAGATGCGCCGCTCATGACCCGCAAGAGTCCACCATGACGTTGAGACGCCGCACCCGCGCCTGTGGAGGCGCATAGTCAAAGTGCTGATGAATAAGTCGGGTGTCAGTCTCCTAGTCGAGCGAATCAGAGCCGCTTTCGGCTGCACCCCGGAGCCTGGAGACAACCTGATAGCTCCCGGAGACAGGGATCTGGAAAAGCTTCGAATAGCACAGCGCTTTCGTGGGCTTCACTGGAGTCAGGTCGATATCAGGCTCCTGGCCGATGAGCCAGATGCTCTATCCTTCCTCTCTCCAGAAGCATTCCGTTTTTTCTTGCCTGGATACCTGATTCTCGCCCTGGAAGATCCTGCTGGTATGGATATCGCTCTAGACAGTCTACTTAGTTCTCTCGCTGGTCCTGTGTATCACGAGGAGAGGTTGAGTCAACTCTCCCGAGAGCAACTTCTCTTGATCCTCGAGGTGCTAGACACTTTGAGTCCCGAAGAGGACAACCCTGACTTCTGGGATGTCGAGCATGCGAAAAACGGGGTACTCCGGATTCTAGATGACCGCACTAGCTGAGCTTAAGCCCTACGCCCCGTACGGGCACTCTGGCGGGTGCGTCGAGGGAGCGCTCTCGGCCAGCCGCCCGCGCCGCTCGCCGCGGACGGCGCTCACCGGAAGTCGTGGCTGGGGGTCTCCGGCAGCCGCTCCTCCGGCAGCCGCGCCACCTGCGACAGGGGCCAGAAGCGCTCGGCGCGGACGGAGACGGAGCCGTCGCGCTTCTGGAGGATGCCCTCGACCATCAGGCCGGGGCTGCCGACGATCAGGGTGCGGTGCTCGGCGAGGAGCTCGGGCTTGACGATCGCCTGGCTCATGCCGGTCTCGTCCTCGAGCGTCATGAACAGGATGCCGGCGGCGGTGCCGGGGCGCTGGCGGACGATCACCGAGCCGGCGGTCTTCACCCGCTCGCCGTCGCGGCGGCGGCCGAGGTCGGCGGCGGGGACGGCGCCCAGCGCGTCGAGCCGCGGCCGCAGGTAGCGCACCGGGTGCGGCCCGACGGTGAGGCCCGCGTGTGCGAAGTCGGCCAGTGTCCGGTCGACGTCGCTCATCTCCGCCAGCGGCGACGGCGCGGTGTCGGGCAGGCCGGCGAACAGCGGCCCGGCCTTCTTCGCCGCCCGCGCCACCTGCCACAGGGCGCCGCGGCGGCTGACGCCCAGGCTGCCGCAGGCGCCGGCGGCGGCGAGCACCGCCAGCTCGTCGCGGCGCAGGCCGGTGCGCGCCGCCAGGTCGTCGACGTCGCGGAACGGCCCGGCCGCCTGCTCGCGCTCGATCGCCGCCGCCGAGTCCCGCCGCAGCCCCTTGACGAACTTCATCCCCAGCCGGATGGCGCCCGCGGGGCGGCGCCCCTCCGCCTCGCGGTCCTCCCAGCGGCAGCGCCAGCCGGAGTGCGAGACGTCGATCGACCGCACCTCGACGCCGTGGCGCTGCGCGTCCTGGACCAGCGTCGACGGGTGGTAGAAGCCCATCGGCCAGGCGTTGAGCAGCGACAGGGTGAAGGCGGTGGGGTGGTGGCACTTGAGGTAGGCGCTGGCGTACGCGATCAGCGCGAAGCTGGCGGCGTGCGACTCCGGGAAGCCGTAGAGCGCGAACGAGCGGATGGCGTGGACGATCTCGTCGCGCGCCTTCTCCTCCATCCCCTGCCGCGCCATCCCGGCGTGGAGCTTCGCCTCCATCGCCCGCATCTGCTCGACCGAGCGCTTCGAGCCCATGGCGCGGCGCAGCGCCTCCGCCTCGCCGCCGGAGAAGCCGGCCGCCACCATGGCGATGCGCAGGATCTGCTCCTGGAACAGCACCACGCCGAGGGTGCGCTCGAGGATCGGCTCGAGCGACGGGTGCGGGTAGGCCACCTCCTGGCGCCCCTGGCGGCGCTCGAAGTACGGGTGCGCCATCTTGCCGGCGATCGGCCCGGGGCGGATGATCGCCACCTGCACCACCAGGTCGTAGAAGCGGCGCGGCTCGTTGCGCGGCAGGCTGGCCATCTGCGCCCGGCTCTCCACCTGGAAGACGCCCACCGTGTCGGCGCGGCGCAGCATGGCGTAGGTCTTCGCATCGTCCGGCGGCAGGTGGGCGAGGTCGATGCGCACGCCCTCCCTGGCGTGGATCAGCGGCACCGCCTCCTCCAGCGCGTTGAGCATGCCGAGGCCGAGCAGGTCGACCTTGATGATGCCGAGGTCCTGGCAGTCGTCCTTGTCCCATTGCACGACGGTGCGGCCGGGCATGGCGGCGGGCTCGAGCGGCACCACCTCGTCGAGGCGGCCGGCGGCGATCACCATGCCGCCGGAGTGCTGGCCGAGGTGGCGCGGCAGGTGGTGGACGCGCCCCCACATCTCGGCGAACAGGCGCATGCGCGGCTCGTCGGGGTCGAAACCGGCCTGGCGCACCTCGTCGGCGAAGTCGCGCTCCTCGCCGTGGCCGGCGTCGCGGCTGAAATGGCCGAGCCGCTTGGCCAGCCGGTCGACCTGCTCGGCGGAGTAGCCGAGCGCCTTGGCCACCTCGCGGGTGGCCGAGCGGTCGCGGTAGGTGATGACGTTGGCGGTCATCGCCGCGCCGTGCTCTCCGTAGCGGCGGTAGAGGTACTGGATCACCTTCTCGCGCTGGTCGCCGGACGGCAGGTCGAGGTCGACGTCCGGCCACTCGCCGCGCTCCTCGGAGAGGAAGCGCTCGAACAGCAGGCCCATCTTGACCGGGTCGACGGCGGTGATCGACAGCGCGTAGCACACCGCCGAGTTGGCCGCCGAGCCGCGCCCCTGGACCAGGATGCCCTCGCGCTTGCAGAAGCGCACCAGGTCCCAGACGATGAGGAAGTAGCCGGCGAGGTCGAGCTTGTCGATCACCGCCAGCTCGTGCTCGATCTGCGTCTGGGCGCGGGCGGTGAGCGGCCGGAAGCGGGCGCGCGCCTCGTTCCAGGTGACGTGGCGCAGGTACGAGGCGGCGGTCTCGCCGGGCGGCAGCGGGTAGTCGGGGAAGCGGTAGCCGAGGTCGGCGAGGGTGAAGTCGCACGCCGCCGCCAGCTCGGCCGACGCCGCCACCGCCGCCGGCTGGTCGGCGAAGAGGTGCGCCATCTCGGCGGCGCCCTTCAAGTGCCGCTCGCGGTGGGCGGCGAGCAGGCGGCCGGCGGCGTCGAGCGTGGTGCGCTCGCGAATGGCGGTGAGGACGTCGTGCAGGCGCTTGTCGTCCGGCCGCGCGTAGCGCACGCCGTTGGTCGCCACCAGCGGCAGCCGCAGCCGGCGGGCGAGGTCGACCAGGGCGCGGTTGCGGTGCTCCTCGTCGCGCACGCGGTGGCGCTGCAGCTCGACGTGGAGGCGGCCGTCGAAGGCGGCGGCGAGGCGTTCGAGCAGGGCCTTGGCGGCGGAGGTGTCTCCATGGTTGCCGGCGCCGGCCAGCGCCCGGGCCAGCGGCCCCTCGTCGCCGCCGGTGAGCACGTGGAGGCCGCCGGCGTGGGCGCGCACCGTCTCCCAGCTCGCCCGCGCTTTGCCCTTCTTGCGGCCGCGGGCGGCGGCGGTGAGCAG
>CAZLBJ010000448.1:0-8097 GCA_964557755.1 uncultured Thermoanaerobaculia bacterium | reverse complement strand
GGTTCGAGCTCCACGGCCGCTTCGGCACGCTGCCGATGAAGGACGTGCTGGCGCCCGCCATCCGCTACGCCCGCGAGGGCTTCCCGCTCACCGAGCTGATCGCCTTCTACTGGGGACTCAGCGTGCCGCGGCTGTCGCAGTTCCCCGGCTTCCCCGAGACGTTCACGATCGAAGGCCGGGCGCCCGAGAAGGGGGAGATCTTCAAGAACCCGGCGCTGGCGAGCACGCTCGAGACCCTAGCTCGCGAGGGGCGCGACGCCTTCTACGAGGGCGCCATCGCGCGCACCATCGCCGCCTACGTGCAGGAGCAGGGCGGCTATCTCGCTTACGAGGACCTCGCCGCGCACAGCTCGACCTGGGTGGAGCCGGTGTCGACCACCTACCGCGGCTACGAGGTGTGGCAGCTCCCCCCGAACGGCCAGGGCATCGCCGTGCTGCAGATCCTCAACCTCCTCGAGCCCTACGACCTGGCGTCGATGGGCTTCGGCAGCGCCGAGTACCTGCACCTCTTCCTCGAGGCCAAGAAGCTCGCCTTCGAGGACCGCGCGAAGTTCTACGCCGACCCGGAGTTCAACGAGCTGCCGGTGGGCCGGCTGATCTCCAAGGAGTACGCCGCCGAGCGCCGCGAGTTGATCGACCCCGAGCGCGCCGCGCGCCGCGTCGAGGCCGGCAACCCGGCGCTCGAGGAGGGCGACACCATCTACCTCGCCACCGCCGACGCCGCCGGCAACATGGTGTCGCTGATCCAGAGCAACTACCGCGGCATGGGCTCGGGCATGACGCCGCCCGGCCTCGGCTTCATCCTCCAGGACCGCGGCGAGCTGTTCTCGCTCGAGGAGGGGCACTTCAACGTCTACGCGCCGGGCAAGCGGCCGTTCCACACCATCATCCCCGGCTTCGTGACGAAGGACGGCGAGCCGTGGCTGGCCTTCGGCGTCATGGGCGGCGCCACCCAGCCGCAGGCGCAGGCGCAGGTGCTGATCAACCTGATCGACTTCGGCATGAACTTCCAGGAGGCCGGCGACGCGCCGCGCTTCCTGCACTCGGGCTCGTCCGAGCCCACCGGCGAGCGGATGACCGACGGCGGCCGCGTCCAGGTCGAGAGCGGCATCCCCTACGCGACGGTGCGCGAGCTGATGCGCCGCGGCCACGACGTGGGCTACGAGCACGGCCCCTACGGCGGCTACCAGGCGGTCGCCCGCGACGCCGCGCACGGCGTGTGGATCGGCGCCTCGGAGTCACGCAAGGACGGCCACGCCGCCGGCTACTGAGCCCCGCCTTCCACGCGACCAGCACCGCCTGGACACGCCGGAGGCGTGGCGGGTGCGGCGCGAGAACTACCGTGTGACGCCGGAAACCGTGGGTGTCTGCGGTACACTGTCGCGGAGCGACGCGCCGCCAGCCGGCCGTCGCCGACCCCGATGCGGAGAGAGACGATGCGAGCGGCGGCGTGGGGACTTGGCGCCACCGTCCTCCTCGCGGCGCTGATCCTCCTCGGCTCGCGCAACCTCTCCCACTTCGACGCCGCGCTCGTCGCCTACACCTGCTCGGTCCTCTTCGCCACCTTCGGCCTGACCTACCGCTACGCGATGTGGCTGCAGCGGCCACCGACGGCGCTCTACTGGCGGCGCGGCTGGCAGACCTTCCTGCGCCGCGGCTGGCGGCTGCGCAACGCCGGCGCCTGGGTGCGACGAGTCGGCTTCGAGCTGCTGGGCAACAGCTTCATCGTCCGGCGCAGCCGACTGCGCGGGTTGACCCACCTGCTGATCATGTGGGGCACGATCATCGCGGTGTCGATCACCTTCCCGCTGGTCTTCGGCTGGCTCTACTTCCGGCCGGTGGCGGGCGACCTCGCGCTCTACGAGGCGGTGGTGTTCGGCTTCCCGGCCTTCCGGTTCCCGCACGGGTCGGTGGTCGCCTTCTTCCTGTTCCACGGACTCGTGTGGTCGTCGTTCCTGGTGATCGCCGGGGTGATGCTGGCGGTGCGCCGTCGGATGCGCGAGGAGGGGGCGGCGGCGGTGCAGCGCTACGTCGAGGACTTCATGCCGCTCATCCTGCTCTTCGCGGTCAGTCTCACCGGCCTGATGCTGACCGCCAGCTACACCTGGATGAAGGGCTACGCCTACACCTTCATCGCGATCCTCCACGCGATCACCGTCATCGGCACATTTCTCTGGCTGCCGTTCGGCAAGTTCTTCCACATCTTCCAGCGGCCGGCACAGCTCGGCGTCGGCTTCTACAAGGACGTCGGCAGCGCCGAGGAGGCGGCGTCGTGCCGTCGCTGCGGCCATGCCTTCAGCTCGCGGATGCACGTCGAGGATCTGATCGAGGTCGAGGCGCAGCTCGGCTACCGCTACGACGTCCCCGGCAGCCCCGCCGGGCACTACCAGTGGATCTGTCCGCCCTGTCGCCGCGCCTCGCTGGCGATCGCCCAGGGCATGCTGTGGCGCGGCCGCCGTGGCGGTGAGCCGTTGACCGCCGCCGGCAGGCAGCCGATGCCCATCCACGCCAATCCCGGGCTCGGCGAGGGCCCGCTCGGCAGCGAGGACGCGAGGAACTTCCATCCATGAGCGACGCCACCCGCCCGGCCCCTCCCGACCTCGACCTCGAAGCGATCCGCGAGTTCGGCCCCTACCGCGCCTACTCGAGTGAGGTCCGCGTCGACACCGGCGTCGTTCCCGACCGCCAGGTCAAGACCCACTGCTGCTTCTGCGGTCAGCAGTGCGGGATGCAGCTCAAGGTCAAAGACAACGTGATCATCGGCGTCGAGCCCTGGTACGAGTTCCCGTTCAACCGCGGGATGATGTGCCCGAAGGGGGTGAAGCGCTACCTGCAGCAGGCGCACCCCGACCGCCTGCTCCACGCCTACCGCAAGGATCCCGGCGCCGCCAGCGGCTTTTCGAAGATGCCGTACGAGGAGGCGATCCGACGGGTCGCCGCGGAGATCGAGCGCATCCAGACCGACCACGGCAACGACGCCTTCGCCGTCCTCTCCGGCGCCAGCCTGACCACCGAGAAGACGTATCTGATGGGCAAGTTCGCCCACATGACGCTGCGTACGTCGAACCTCGACTACAACGGCCGGCTGTGCATGGTCAGCGCGGCGGCCGGCAACAAGAAGGCCTTCGGCGTCGACCGGGCGGCGAACCCGTGGAGCGACATCCTCGGCGCCGAGGTGGTGTGGATCACCGGCGCCAACGTCGCCGAGTGCGCACCGATCACCACCAACTACGTCTGGCAGGCGCGCGAGCAGGGCGCCAAGGTGATCGTCGTCGACCCGCGGATCACGCCGATCGCCCGGACCTGCGACCTCTTCCTGCCGGTCAAGCCGGGGCGTGACACCGCGCTGTTCAACGGCATACTCCACCTGATGATCGAGAGCGACTGGCTCGACCACGACTTCATCGAGCACCACACTGTCGGCTTCGACGCGGTCGCCGAGGAGGTGCGGCCGTGGACGCCGCGGCGGACCGCCGAGGTCACCGGCATCGCCGAGAAGTCGATCCGCCAGGCCGCCAAGTGGTGGGGGACGGCGAAGACGAGCTTCCAGCTCCACGCCCGCGGCCTCGAGCACCATTCGAACGGGGTCTTGAACGTGATGAGCGCGATCAACATCGTGCTCGCCTGCGGGCGGATCGGTCGGCCGAACTGCGGCTACGGCACGATCACCGGCCAGGGCAACGGCCAGGGCGGCCGCGAGCACGGCCAGAAGGCCGACCAGCTTCCCGGTGGCCGCGATCTCGGCAACCCCGAGCACCGCGCCTACGTCGCCGGCGTCTGGGGCATGGAGCCGGACGACCTGCCACAGCCGGGCGTCGACGCCTACGAGATCATCCGCAAGGCCGACCGCGGCGAGGTCAAGGGACTGCTCTCGATCTGCTTTAACCCGGTGGTCTCGCTGCCGGACAGCAACTTCGTCCGTCAGGCGCTCGACAAGCTCGACTTCTACGTCGCCATCGACTTCTTCCTCTCCGAGACGGCGCGCTACGCCGACGTCGTGCTGCCCGGTTCGCTGCACGAGGAGGACGAGGGGACGGTCACCCAGCTCGAGGGCCGGATCATCAAGATCAACAAGGCGGTGGAGGCGCCCGGTGAGGCGCGCCAGGACTGGCGGATCGTCCAGGACATCGCCCGTGCCCTCGGGCGCGAGCGGGGCCTCGACTTCGCCGGACCGCGGGAGATGTTCGAGGAGCTGCGGGTGGCCTCCAAGGGGCACACCAACGACTACTCGGGGGTGACCTGGGAAGCCGTCGAGGAGCACCACGGCGTCTTCTGGCCCTGTCCGGACGAGACCCCCGAGGGGGCGCCGCCGGTGGGGCCGCAGGGCACCGTGCGGCTCTTCGAGCCCGGCTCGTGGAACCCGATCGCCAAGGGCGCCGGCCCGTTCTACTTCCCCGACGGCAAAGCGCGCTTCAACGTCACCCCTTATCGCGGCCCCGCCGAGGACGTCGACGGGGAGTATCCGATCATCCTGACCACCGGCCGGGTGGTCAGCCAGTTCCTCTCCGGCAACCAGACCCGGCGCATCGGGCCCCTGGTCGACCACTACCCCGAGCCGAAGATCGAGATGCATCCGCGGCTGGCGGAGAAACTGGGGATCGCCGACGGCGACTGGGCGACGGCGGAGAGCCGGCGCGGCGACTGCACGCTGCGCGCCTCGGTGGTCACCACCATCCGGCCCGACACCGTCTTCATCCCCTATCACTGGCCGGGGAGGAAGAGCGCCAACCAGCTGACGATCTCGGCGCAGGACCCGATCTCGAAGATCCCGGAGTACAAGGTCTGCGCCGTCCGCGTCCGTCGCGCCGAGGCGCCGCCCGAGTACGCCGCCAGCCTCGAGCCCCAGCAATAGGAGGGAGGTCGCCCATCCCGGTACCGCAAGAGCTCGAATTCTTCATCGACTCCGGGCGCTGCATCGGCTGCCAGGCGTGCGTCCAGGCGTGCACCGAGTGCGACACCCACAAGGGGCAGTCGATGATCCAGCTCGACTACGTCGACCGGGCGCACTCGACCCAGACGGCGCCGGTCGTCTGCATGCACTGCGACTCGCCGACCTGTGCCGAGGTCTGCCCGGCCGACGCGATCAAGAAGACCGAGGACGGCATCGTCCAGACCGCCCGCAAGCCGCGCTGCATCGCCTGCAACAACTGCGTGCTGGCCTGCCCTTTCGGCATTCCGAAGATGAACACCGAGATGCACCTGATGATGAAGTGCGACCTGTGCTACGACCGCACCTCGGTCGGCCTCAAGCCCTGGTGCGCCTCGGTCTGCCCGAGCCAGGCGCTGTCCTACGGCACCCGCGAGGAGATGGCGCGGTTGCGGCCCAACGCGCGGCCGGTCAACAGCTTCCAGTTCGGCGCCCAGACGATCAACACCAAGGTCAACGTGATGGTGCCCCGCGAAGGGGCGCCGGATCGGGTCGACGTCACCGCCGCGATGTACGAGCCGACCAGCGGCCACGAGATGCTCGACGACATGTTCGCTGACGTCGAGGCGGCCGGCGTCTCCGACGACCCGCGGGAGGACGAACGATGATCCAGGGAGGTGCCGAGGGCGGTCGCGAGCTCGAGCGCCGGACGGCGACGCCGGACGGGCGGCCGCACGCCGCCCAGCCGAAGTGGCGGCAGGACTTCCCCGTCGACTGGGCCGAGGACGAGTACGTCTCGCGCCGCGACCTGGTCAAGTTCATCGTCCTGACCAGTGGCGCCTTCGCCGCCGGTCAGTTCTGGATCGTCTGGAAGAGCCTGTTCGGCCGCCGACCGCCTGCCGCGCCGGCTCTCGCCATCGCCGCCGTCGACGAGCTGCCGGTCGGTGGCGCGAAGACCTTCACCTACCCGGAGGGGAGCTCCCCGCGGCTGCTCGTCCGCGTCGGCGAGCGCGAGTTCGTGGCCTACGACCAGCAGTGCACGCACCTTCTCTGCCCGGTGGTGCCGGACGTCTCCTCGGGTCGCATCCACTGTCCCTGCCACAACGGCTGGTTCGACCTCGCCACCGGCCAGGTGCTCGCCGGGCCGCCGACCCGGCCGCTGGCGCGGGTGCTCGTCGAGGTGCGCGACGGCACCGTCTACGCGACCGGCATGGCGGAGGCGACGTGAAGGACCGCCCCCGCTTCGTCCGCGGCCAGCGGATGACGATCGTCAACGGCATCCTGGTTTTCGTGGTCCTGATCGTCATCCTCCAGCTCTGGCTGCTGACCGCGACGATGAACGCCTACCTCGGCGGCGACACCGGCATCGTGCTGCCCGCCGCACTGGTCAGTCTGGTCTGCCTGGGCCTGAACGGCGGGCTGCTCTGGTATCTGTTCCGGCTCGACTGACGGCATCGACGGGAGCCGCACCCATGACCACGTTCAAGGGCACGCCCAATCAGGCGCTGTTCGCATCGACTCTCGGCTTCTTCGTCGGCTTCGCGGCCGTGGCCCTCTTCGGCCCCACCGCGGCTCGCTTCGAGGAGGCGATGGGTCTTTCGCCGCTGGCGGTCGGCTTCCTCATCGCGATGCCGTCGCTGTCGGGTTCCTTGCTGCGGATCCCCTTTGCCGCCTGGGTCGACGTCACCGGGGGCCGGCTGCCCTTCCTGGTGCTGCTCGGCGCCGGGCTCGTCGGTATGGCCGGCCTGACCCTGGTCGTCGCCTTCCTGTACCCGGCGGACCTCGGGGGCACCTATCCGCTGCTCCTCGCCCTCGCCCTGCTCTGCGGCTGCGGCATCGCCACCTTCTCGGTCGGGGTCGGGCAGGTCTCGTACTGGTTCCCGCAGGCCCGGCAGGGCTCCGCGCTGGCGATCTTCGCCGGTCTCGGCAACCTTGCACCGGGTCTCTTCTCCTTCCTCATCCCACTGGCGCTCGCCTCGATCGGTCTCGCCGGCTCGTACGTCGCCTGGCTCGCGTTCCTGGGATGTGGTGTCGCGCTCTACGCGCTGCTCGGGCGCAATGCCTGGTACTTCCAGTCGCTCGCCGCCGGGCGGCAGGCAGCGGCCGCGCGGCAGGAGGCGACCGCCCAGGGACAGCAGCTGTTCCCGGCCGCCGGTCTGCGCGAGAGCCTGCGTCTGTCGGTGCGCATCTGGCGCACCTGGGCATTGGTCGTCGTGTACTTCACGACGTTCGGAGGCTTCATCGCGCTGACCGCCTGGCTGCCGACCTACTGGACGAAGTACCACGGTGTGTCACTCGTCCTCGCCGGCGCGCTGACCGCCCTCTACTCGGTGCTCGCCTCCCTGACCCGGGTGGTCGGCGGGATGCTCTCGGACTACCTGCAGGAGGGCGGTGAGAACACCGCCATCCTCTTCCTCTTCGTCACCCTGGCGGGAGCGCTGGTGATGACCGTCGGCGGCGACTTCGAGCTCGCGGTGCCCGGCGTGGTGCTGCTCGCCGTCGGGATGGGGTTCACCAACGCCGCCGTCTTCAAGATCGTGCCGCAGGCGGTGCCGCGGGCGGTCGGTGGAGCGGCCGGGTGGGTCGGCGGTCTGGGTGCTTTCGGTGGTTTCGTCATCCCGCCGATCCTCGGTTTCGCCGTCCGCGACCTCGGCGAACCCGGCTATTCGATCGGCTTCATCACCCTCGTCTTCCTCGCCTTGCTGTCCCTGGTGATGGTCTGGATCCTCAAGTACGCGCCACCGGCCGAGGGAGCGGAATAGGGCAGCATTCGTAATCTCCTCCCGGCGTGGCTTCATCGAGGCCGACGGCGGGCGCAAGATCCGCAGGAAGAGTTGGCGCACCCCGGGAGGGACGTCCTGATCGACAGGGCCGCCATCCCTCGGGACATCGAGACTCCGCACGCAGGTCATGCGGGACGACCGGATCCTCCGGATCCACAAAGGAGATGGTGATGGGAGAAGAAACACGTGGCAAGGTGAAGCAGGTCAAGGGGCGGGCGAAGGAAGCTGCGGGCGTCGTCACCGGCAACAGAGAGCTCGAGAACGAGGGCACTCGGGAGCGGTCTGAGGGCGCGGTGCAAGAGAGCGTCGGCAAGGCGCGTCGGATGGTCGGCAAGGTAGTGGAGGAAGTCGCCAAGTCGATCAAGAAGTAGAGTGGCTCGGTGTCTTCGGACGGGAAGGGAGGATCCGGCGGAGTTGGCACGATGACCTGTAGGGGGCGCCGGTGGG
>CAZLBJ010000447.1:0-3739 GCA_964557755.1 uncultured Thermoanaerobaculia bacterium | reverse complement strand
CGGCCGACGAGGTGGTCGAGGTGCGCTTCGAGGAGACCGACGGCGTCGAGCGGGTGGCGATCTTCCAGCAGGCGGCGGCGGAGCCCGAGGTGGCCGCCGGCGGGGAGGGGGAGGCGCGTTGAGCGCGGCGGCCGCGGGGGGGACGGCGGTGCGCTGGGGGCGCAAGGACCTGCTCGCCGTCGCCGACCTGTCGGCCGCCGAGGTCCGCCTGGTCCTCGACACCGCCGAGCCGTTCCGCGAGGTCGCCGGCCGCGCGGTGAAGAAGGTGCCGACGCTGCGCGGCAAGACGGTGTTCCACCTCGACTTCGGGGGCGGCGGGGGAGCCGGCGCGGACGCGGCCGCCGCGCTGGAGCGTGCCGCGTTCGACCTCGCGGCGCGGCGTCTGTCCGCCGACAGCCTGGCGGTGCCGCTGCCCGCGGACGCCGGCGCGGCCGACGCCGCCGTCGCCCTCGACGCCCTGGCCGCCGACCTGCTGGTGGTGCGCCACCCGCACGCCGGCGTGCCGGCGGAGGTGGCGAGGCGGGTGCGCGCCGGCGTCGTCAACGCCGGCGACGGCGCTCACGAGGAGCCGGTGCGCGGGCTCGCTGACGCCTTCACGCTACGCCGCCGCACCGGCGGCGAGGGGGAGCTCGCCGGTCTCCGCGTCGCGCTCGTCGGCGACCTCGAGCACAGCGGCGCGGCGCGCTCAGCGCTGCACGCGCTGACCGCGCTCGGCGCCGAGGTGGTGGCCGGCGGGCTCCACGCCCTGGTGCCGGCGGGCATCGCGGCGCTGGGGGCGCGGCGGGCGGAGTCGGTGGACGAAGCGGTGGAGGGCGCCGACGCGGTGATCGTCGTGCCGCCGCACCCGTCGACCGCCGACGGCCGCGCCTACCCGTCCGGCCGCGAGTACCACCGCCTCGCCGGCCTCACCGCCGAGCGCCTGGCGCGGGCCAAGGACGGCGCCCTCGTGCTCCACGCCGGCCCGCCGTCGCGCGGCCTCGCCCTCGCCGCCGAGGTCGCCGACCGCGCCGCCGCCGGCCTCCGCGAGCAGGCCGCCGACGCCCTGGCCGTGCGCATGGCCGTCCTCTACCTCCTCGCCGGCTACCGCGAGGAGGCGCCGTGACCGGCCTGCGTCCGGTGCCGCCCCCCGTCCTGCTGCGCGGCGGCCGCGTGGTCGATCCGAGCCAGGACCTCGACGCCACGCTCGACCTGCTGCTCGCCGGCGGCGTCGTCCGCGAGCTCGGCGAGGGTCTCGACACCCCGGATGACACGGAGGTGGTGGACTGCGCCGGGCTCGTCGTCTGCCCGGGCTTCGTCGACATCCACGTCCATCTGCGCCAGCCGGGGCAGGAGTACAAGGAGACGGTGGCGAGCGGCACCCGCGCCGCGGCGGCCGGCGGCTTCACCGCCGTCGCCTGCATGGCCAACACGGCGCCGGTCAACGACAGCCGCCTGGTCACCGCCCACCTGGTCGCCGAGGGCGAGCGCCACGGCTTCGCCCGCGTCCACCCGGTGGGGGCGGTGACGCGGGGGATGCGCGGCGAGCGGCTGGCCGACCTCGGCGAGATGGCGGCCGCCGGCGCCGTGGCGTTCTCGGACGACGGCCTGCCGGTGGCCGACGCCGGCCTGATGCGCCTGGCGCTGCTCTACGCCCGCCAGCTCGGCCTGCCGGTGACCCAGCACGCCGAGGACCTCGACCTCACTGCCGACGGCGTCATGCACGAGGGCGCATGGTCGGCGCGGCTGGGGCTGCCGGGCATCCCCGGCGCCGCCGAGGACGTGGTGGTGGCGCGCGACCTGCTGCTCGCCGCCGACACCGGCGCCCGCTACCACGTCGCCCACCTGTCGACGGCGCGCAGCCTCGACCTCGTGCGGCGGGCGCGCGCCGCCGGCCACGCCGTCACCTGCGAGGTGACGCCGCACCACTTGCTGCTCACCGACGAGGCGGTGGCCGACCTGGCGTTCTCGACCGACGCCAAGATGAAGCCGCCGCTGCGCGCCGAGGCCGACCGCGAGGCGCTGCTCGCCGGCTTGGTCGACGGCACGGTGGACGCCATCGCCTCCGACCACGCGCCGCACGCGCCGGGCGAGAAGGCGAACCCGTTCGCCTGCGCGCCGTTCGGCATCCTCGGCCTCGAGACCACCGTGCCGCTGTGCCTCGACCGCCTGGTGGGCGGCGGCGTGATCTCGCTGCGGCGGCTGGTCGACCTGCTGTCGACCGGCCCGGCGCGCTGCTACGGCCTCCCCGGCGGCAGCCTCGCCCCCGGCCGCCCGGCGGACGTCACCCTCCTCGACCTCGACCGCGAGGTCACTGTCGACCCGGCCCGCTTCCACTCCCTCTCCCGCAACACCCCCTTCGCCGGCTGGCAGCTGCGCGGCGCGCCGGCCGGCACCTTCGTCGGCGGCCGGCACATCCGGCTATAGCGGCGGAAGAGCCGCCGCCGACCGTACAATCGGGCACCATGCGCCCGCTGCCGCTGCTCGCCGCCGCCTGCCTGCTGGCCGCGGCAGGCTCGCTGCTCGCCTGCTCGGGGTGCCGCGCCGGGCGGCCGGCGGGGGAGGCGCGGGCCGGCGGCGAGGCACACGCAGCGGCCGACCGCGGCGGTCACGTCTCCCGGGAGGAGTGGTTCGCCGGGCTGCGGCGGGTGGAGGCAGGGGCGGTCGCCGTGCTGGCCGACGGTGGGGGAGGCGACGCCGAGGACCTCGCCGCGGGCCTGGCGGCGGCGGTCGAGGCGATGGCGCCGCGGGTGCCGATCGACCTCAGGACGCCGCTCAACGTCGCCGTCGAGCGCGACCACGTGGAGCAGATCCGCCACACCGGCGCGGTGGGGGAGGCGGTGCCCGGCGATGGCGGCGCAGCGGCGGACGTCCACCTCGTCCACCATCCGCGCGACGGCTTCGCCTACCGCCACGCCCTGGCCCGCGAGCTGCTGGAGCGGGCCGGCCTCGGCGACCTGCCGCCATACCTGCGCGAAGGCGCGGCGCTGTGGTTGAGCGGCGCGGCCGGGACCGGCGCAGAGGCGGCAGCAGGCCCGGGGCCAGCCCGGAAGGCGCCTGTCCGCGAACCGATCGGCGAAGAGGGCGAAGCCGCCGGAGCGGCGGCGAGGCCGACCCAGGCCCCGAATCGCCCTGCCGGCGAACGGCTCGGCGAGGAGGGCGGGGACGCGCCGGCGGCTGGCACCGGCGCGTGGTACGGCCTGCCGTGGCGCGACTGGCTGGCGCCGCTGGCCGCCGCCGACGTGCTGCCGACGGTCGATGAGCTGCTCGCCGCCGAGGAGCTGCCGGATGGATCCCGCCTGCTGTGGACGCCGGTCGCCGCGGCGGTGGTCGAGGGCCTGCCTGGCGACACCGCCGCCGCCAAGCTCGAGCGGCCGCCCGCCGCCCTCCGTGAGGCCGCCGCCGCCCTGCTCGCCCGCCTCGAGGCCGCCGGCGCCGCCATCCGCCGTGCCGACGCCGGCGCGGGTTTCGCCGACCACCGCGCCGGCGAACCCACCGCCCCCCTCGCCGAGGGTTTCGCGCCGGTCGGCGACACGAGAGCTGCGAGCGAGCCTGGTGCCGGCGGGCCCACCGCCCTCCTCGCCGAGGGGTTCGCTCCCGCTCGCGACCGCGGATCGCCCCGCGACCTGGACGCGCCCGCCGCCGGCGCGCCGCCCGCCGTCCCGGCCCGCGACCCGCTGCCGCCGTTCCTCGCCGGCGTCTCCCTCGCCATGCTCAACGACCACGGCCTCGGCTATCAGGCGCCGAGCGTCGACCGCGCGCT
>CAZLBJ010000446.1:0-9445 GCA_964557755.1 uncultured Thermoanaerobaculia bacterium | reverse complement strand
CAACCCTTCAGCTCTTCGCAGCTCCCGCCGGCGGCCTCGATCTTCTCGCGCGCCGACTTGCTGAACTTGTGCGCTTTGACCGCCAGCGCGGTCGCGATCTCGCCGTTGCCGAGCACCTTGAGCGGCCGTCCCGAGCGCGCCAGGCCCTTCGAGGCCAGGAGCTCGGGCGTCACCTCGCCCTCCAACCCGGCGAGCTGCGCCAGGTTGACCACCGAGTACTCGGTGCGGAAGACGTTGGTGAAGCCGCGCTTGGGCACCCGGCGGACGAGCGGCATCTGGCCGCCCTCGAAGCCCGCCCGGCGGCTGTAGCCGCTGCGCGACTTCTGGCCCTTCTCGCCCCGGCCGGCGGTCTTGCCGAGCCCCGAGCCGGGGCCCCGGCCGACCCGCTTGCGGTTCTTCTTGCTCCCCTTCGCGGGGGAGAGATCGTGCAGTTTCATGACGCGTCCTCGGTCACCTCGACCATGAACGAGACCTTGTCGACCAGCCCGCGCACCGCCGGCGTGTCGAGCCGCTCCACCTCGTGGTGCGGGTGACGCAGCCCGAGCCCGCGCAGCGCGTCTCTATGCTGCTGCTTGGTGGCGATCGCGCTCTTGACCTGCTTGATGCGGATCGTCTTGGTCTCTGCGGTCTTTTTCTTCTTGGTAGCCATCGCTCAGTCACTCCGCTCCCTGACCGCTTAAGCGCCCGCCGCCTGGGCCGGCTGCTCTTCCTCGCGCGGCGGCAGGCCGCGCAGGCGCCGGACGTCGTTCTCGCTGCGCAGCTCGAGCAGCGCCGCGAAGGTGGCCTTGACCACGTTGTGGGGGTTGGTGGTCCCCAGCGACTTGGTCAGGATGTCCTGCACGCCGGCGGTCTCCATCACCGCCCGCACCGGACCGCCGGCGATCACGCCGGTGCCCTCGGAGGCGGGCTTGAGCAGCACCCGGCCGGCGCCGAAGACGCCCATCACCTCGTGCGGCACGGTGGTGCCCTTCATCGGCACCCGGATCATGTTGCGCTTGGCGATATCGATGCCCTTGCGGATCGCGCTCGGCACCTCCTTCGCCTTGCCTGCGCCGTAGCCCACCCGGCCGTTGCCGTCGCCGATCACCACCAGGGCGGAGAACGAGAAGTTCTTGCCACCCTTGACCACCTTGGTCACGCGGTTGATGTGGACCACCTGCTCGAACAGCTCGCTGTCGCGCTCGAAGTCTCTTGCCACCGGTGTCTCCTGAGTCTCTCTCGTGCTCGCCGCGAAGCGCCGCTAGAAGCGGAGCCCCTTTTCGCGGGCGGCGTCGGCCAGCGCCTTGACCTTGCCGTGGTAGATGTAGCCGCCGCGGTCGAATACCACCGCCTCGACGCCCTGCGCCTTGGCGCGGTCGGCGACCGCCGCCCCCACCGCCTTGGCGGCGTCGACGTTCGAGCCCGGGCTCTCGAGCTGGGCCTTGACGTCGCCGTCGAGGGTGCTGGCCTGGGCCAGGGTGCGGCCGGCCTGGTCGTCGATCACCTGGGCGTAGATGTGCTTGAGGCTCTTGAACACCGCCAGCCGCGGCCGCTCCGCGGTGCCGGTGATCCGGCCGCGCACCCTGAGGTGCGCGCGCTGGCGGCGGTAGCGCTTGCGCCGGACGCGCTTGCCGATGTAGTCGCTCATTTCATGCTCCTCCGAGGTCGCCGGGCACCGCGGGCTACTTGGCGCCCGCCTTGCCGACCTTGCGCCGGATGATCTCGTCGCTGTACTTGATCCCCTTGCCCTTGTAGGGCTCGGGCGGCCGCAGGCGGCGGATGTCGGCCGCCACCTGGCCCACCTGCTGCTTGTCGGCGCCGATCACCGTCAGCCGGTTGGCGCGCGCGTCGTGCTCGATCTCGATGCCCTCGGGGATCGGGAAGATCACCGGGTGCGAGTAGCCGAGCGCGAACTGCACCGCGCGCTCCTTGACCTCGGCCCGGTAGCCGACGCCGACGATGTCGAGGCGCTTGGTGAAGCCCTCGGAGACGCCCTGGACGGCGTTGGCCAGAAGCGAGCGGAAGAGGCCGTGCCGGGCGCGCTCGGGGCCGCTGTCGCCGCCGCGCGCGACCCGGACCTCACCCTCCTCGACCGCCACCGGGTAGCCCTCGAACAGGGCCTGCTCGACCTTGCCCTTCGGCCCCTCGGCGCGGAAGACGCCCTCGGCGACCTCGACCTTGGTGCCCACAGGCACCGGGATCGGCTGCAAACCTACGCGCGACATCGCTTCTTCTCCCTTCGGCGTCCCACTACCAGAGCTCGGCCAGGACCTCGCCTCCGACCCGGCGCTCGCGCGCCGTGCGGTCGGAGAGCAGCCCCTGCGAGGTCGACACGATCCCCGTGCCGAGGCCGTTGCGCACCGGCTCCAGGTCGTCGGCGCCACGGTAGACCCGGCGCCCCGGCTTGCTCACGCGCGCCATGTGGCTGATCGCCGGCACGCCGTGCTCGTCGTAGCGGAGCAGGATCTGGATGCTGTTCGACGGCTGCCCCTCGATCACCCCGAAGCCGCGGATGTAGCCCTCCTCTTGGAGGATCCGGCAGACCTCGAGCTTGAGCTTCGAGGCGGGCACGTTGAGGCGGTCCTTCTTGGCCAGGATCGAGTTGCGGATCCGGGTCAGCAGATCGGAGATCGGGTCGGTCATGGTCATGGTCGCAGGCTCCGTTTACCAGCTCGCCTTGGTCACGCCGGGCAGGTAGCCCGACAGCGCCAGGTCGCGCAGGTGGATCCGGCACAGCCCGAACTTGCGGTAGTACCCGCGCGGGCGGCCGCAGACCTGACACCGGTTGCGGTGGCGGACCTGGAACTTCGGCTTCTCTCGAGTCTTCGCGATCTTGGCGGCGGTGGCCACGGTATCTCTCTCCTCTCGGTCCTTCTTCGCCCGGCGCCTAGCGGCGGAAGGGCATCCCCAGCTCACGGAGCAGGAACAGCGCCCGCTCGTCGTTGCCGGCGGTGGTGACGATGGTCACGTTGAGCCCCTTCGAGCGCTCCACCTTGCTGTAGTCGATCTCGGGGAAGATCAGGTGATCTGTGATCCCGAGGGTGTAGTTGCCGCGGCCGTCGAAGCTGCGCGTGGGCACGCCGCGGAAGTCGCGCACCCGCGGCAGGGCGACCGACATCAGGCGGTCGAGGAAGTCCCACATGCGGGTGCCGCGCAGGGTGACCCGCGCGCCGATCGGCATCCCCTCGCGCAGCTTGAAGTTGGCGATCGACTTGTGGGCGCGCGTGATCATCGGCCGCTGGCCGGTCAGCGACGCCAGCTCGGCCGCCGCGTCGTCGAGGATCTTGATGTTCTGGATCGCGTCGCCGACACCCATGTTGATCGCCACCTTGACGACCTTCGGTACCGCCATCGGGTTGTCGATGCCGAACTCCTTGCGGAGCTTGGGCACCACCTCCTCCTGGTAGCGGGTCCGCAGCCGCGGCATGTAGCCGTTGCCGTTCGCCGGCGCGCTGTCGCTCTTCTTGCTGGTCTTGGCCATCTTCGTCTCTCGGTCAGCTCAGGGTCGCCGCGCAGCGCTTGCACACCCGCACGCCGCGGCCGTCGCCGAGCCGCTGGTGGCCGAGCCGCGAGGGCTTGCCGCACTCCGGGCAGATCACCATCAGGTTCGCGACGTGGATCGGCGCCTCGCGGTCGACGATGCCACCCTGGATCCCGCGCTGCGGGTTGGGCTTGGTGTGCCGCTTGATCACGTTGACGCGCTCGACGATCGCCCGCTTCTCGGACGGGAAGACCTTGAGCACGCGGGCGCGCGCGCCCTTGTCCTTGCCGGCGGTCACCAGCACCTGGTCGTTCTTCTTGACGTGGACGTGGTTCATCTCGATGTCCTCGGTTCTACAACACCTCGGGTGCCAGCGACACGATCTTCATGAACCGCCGCTCGCGCAGCTCGCGCGCCACCGGTCCGAAGACGCGCGTGCCGACCGGCTCGCCGGTGTCGCTGACCAGCACCGCCGAGTTGGTGTCGAAGCGGATGTAGCTGCCGTCCCGCCGCCGCTGCTCCTTGCGCGTGCGCACGATCACGGCCTTGACCACCTGCCCCTTCTTCACCGTGCCGTCGGGCGTCGCCTCCTTGACCGAGGCGGTGATCACGTCGCCCAGCCGGCCGTACTGGCCCGCGGAGCCGCCGCGCAGGTGGATGCAGGCGATCTTCTTGGCGCCGGAGTTGTCGGCGACGTCGAGGACCGTTCCCATTTGGATCATGGCTCAGCTTCCCCCGCGCCTACTCGGCCCGCTTGATGATGCGGCTCACCCGCCAGCGCTTGCGCTTCGACAGCGGCCGGCAGGAGACGATCGTCACCTGGTCGCCGACCTGGCACTCGTTGTTCTCGTCGTGGGCGGCGAACTTGCTGCTCCGCCGGATGTAGCGGTGGTAGAGCGGATGCACCGTGGTCTTGGGCACCGAGACGGTGACCGTCTTGTCCATGGCGTTGCTCACCACCGTCCCCACCTTGGTCTGCTGGCGGCCGCGTCCGGTCCCCGTCTCGGGGGCCGTCGCCGCCTGCGTCTCGTCGCTCATCGATCGCCTCCCGCCTTCTCGCCCGAGACCTGCTTCTCGCGCAGGACCGTCAGCACCCGGGCGAGGTCGCGCTTGACCTCGCTCACCTTCGAGGGCTTCTGAAGCTGTCCCGTCTCCCGGTGCAGGCGCAGCACGAACAGCTGCTCGGCGAGCTCTTGCTCCTTGTCGCGCAGCTCCTCGACCGTCTGCTCCCGCATCTCCGCTGCCTTCATCTCAGTCTCTCCTCTTCCCTCTGCCGGCCAGCCGCTAGCGCAGCTCGTCGTGACGGGTGACGAACCGGGTCTTGACCGGCAGCTTGTGGGCGGCCAAGCGCATCGCCTCGGCGGCCACCGCCGCGGTCACCCCCTCGAGCTCGTAGAGGATGCGCGCCGGCTTGACCACCGCGACCCACTCCTCGGGGTTGCCCTTGCCCTTGCCCATGCGGGTCTCGAGCGGCTTCTTGGTGATCGGCTTGTCCGGGAAGACGCGGATCCACACCTTGCCGCCGCGCTTGACCGCGCGGGTGATCGCGATACGAGCGGCCTCGATCTGGCGCGCCGTCACCCAGCCGGGCTCGGTCGCCTGCAGGCCGTAGTCGCCGAAGGCGATGTAGTCGCCCCCCTTGGCCATGCCGGTACGGCGGCCGCGGTGGGCCTTGCGATGCTTGACCTTCTTCGGCATCAACATGATGAAGCTCCTCTATCGCCTCAGGCGCTCGCGCGCCGGCTCTTCTCGCGCAGCATGTCGCCCTTGTAGACCCACACCTTGACGCCGATCGCGCCGTAGTTCGTGCGCGACTCGGCGAGGCCGTAGTCGATGTCGGCCTTCAACGTGTGGAGCGGCAGCCGCCCTTCCTGGTACCACTCGGTGCGGGCGATCTCGTGACCGCCGAGGCGGCCCGCGACCATGATCTTGACTCCCTTGGCGCCGAACCGGAACGCCGACTCCATCGACTTGCGCATGGCGCGGCGGAACGACACGCGGCGCACCAGCTGGCCGGCGATCGACTCGGCGACGAGCTGGGCGTCGAGCTCGGGGCGCTGCACCTCCTGGATGTTGATGTGCACCTCGCGCTTGAGCTGCTTGACCAGGTCGTCGCGCAGCTTGTCGACCTCGGCGCCCTTGCGGCCGATGATGATGCCCGGCCGCGAGGTGTAGATGGTGAGCCGCATGCGGTCGCCGGAGCGCTCGATGTCGATCTCGGAGACGCCGGCGTGGTTGAGGCGGTCCTTGAGCTGCTTGCGCAGCTTGACGTCCTCGACCAGGGTGTCGGCGTAGTTGTTCTCCGCGTACCAGCGCGAATGCCAGGTCTTGTTGTAGCCGAGCCGGAACCCGTAGGGGTGCGTCTTCTGTCCCACTGTCTCTCCTTACGCCTCGCCGCTCGCGCCCTTGCGGGTGTCGAGCTTGATCGTCACGTGGCTCTGCCGCTTCAGCACCCGGAAGGCGCGCCCCATCGGCGCCGGCCGCAGCCGCTTCATGGTCGGGCCCGGATCGACGAAGATCTCCTTGACGTAGAGGCGGTCGACGTCGACCGACTCGTCGCGGTTCTCGGCGTTGGCGATCGCCGAGCGCAGGAGCTTCTCGATCGGCTTCGCAGCCGCCTTCTTCGTCAGGTGCAGGATGTTGGCCGCCTCCTGCACGCCCTTGCCGCGGATCAGGTCGGCCACCAGCCGCATCTTCTGCGGCGAGCCTTGCTGGTAGCGGAGCTTCGCCTTGAATTCCATCGTTCGGTCCTTTCGCCTAGCGGGCGCGGGCGCCCTTCTCCCGCTTGCCGCCGTGGCCGCGGAAGGTCCGGGTCATGGCGAACTCGCCGAGCTTGTGGCCGACCATGTTCTCGGAGACGTACACCGGGATGAACTTCATGCCGTTGTGCACCGCCAGCGTGTGGCCGACCATTTCCGGCGTCACCGTCGAGCGCCGGGACCAGGTCTTGATGACGCGCTTGTCGCCGCGCTCGTTCATCGCCTCCACCTTGGCCAGCAGGTGGTCGTCGATGAAGTAGCCCTTCTTGAGTGAACGTGCCATGTCGGAAGCTCCCTTACTTCTTGCCGCGACGGCGCACGATCATCTTCTGCGTGCGCTTGTTGTTGCGCGTCTTGTATCCCTTGGTCGGCTTGCCCCAGGGGGTCGTCGGGTGGCGGCCGCCGGAGGAGCGGCCCTCGCCGCCGCCCATCGGGTGGTCGACGGGGTTCATGGTGACGCCCCGGTTGTGCGGGCGCCGGCCGAGCCAGCGCTTGCGGCCGGCCTTGCCGATCGAGGCGTTCTCGTGCTCGAGGTTGCCCACCTGGCCGACGGTGGCGAAGCACTCGACGTGCACCCGCCGCACCTCGCCGGAGGGCAGCTTGACCTGCGCGTAGGCGCCCTCCTTGGCCATCAGCTGGGCGCCGCCGCCGGCGGCGCGTACCATCTGCCCGCCCTTGCCGATCTTCAGCTCGATGTTGTGGATGATGGTGCCGACCGGGATCCTGGCCAGCGGCAGTGCGTTGCCGACGTTGACCGGCGCGTCGGCGCCGCTGACCACCTCGGCGCCCACCTCGAGGCTGTTCGGCCACAGGATGTAGCGCTTCTCGCCGTCGGCGTAGTGCAGCAGCGCGATGTGCGCCGAGCGGTTGGGATCGTACTCGATCGAGGCGACCTTCGCCGGCACGCCGTGCTTGTTGCGCTTGAAGTCGATCTCGCGGTAGCGCCGCTTGTGGCCGCCGCCGCGCCACCACACGGTGATCTCGCCCTGGTTGTTGCGGCCGCCGGAGCGCCTCTTGCCGCGGGTCAGCGACTTCTCCGGCTGCGACCGCGTCAGCTCCTCGCGGGTGACGTACTCCTGGAAGCGGCTCGCCGGGTTGGTCGGGTTGCGTCTCTTGATCGCCATGGTCGTCTCGCGCTCCCTTCTACACGCCTTCGAAGAACTCGATGGGCTTCTCGCCATCGGCCAGGCGCACGTAGGCCTTCTTCCAGTCCGGCCGCTTGCCGACGAAGCGGCCGCGGCGGCGCACCTTGCCGTGCACGTTGGCGACGCGCACCTCCGCCACCTTCACCCCGAACCGGGACTCGACGGCCCGCTTGACCTCGATCTTGTTGGCGTCGCGGTGCACCACGAAGGCCACGATGTTGCGCTCGTCGCGCAGCGCGGTGGACTTCTCGGTGATCAGCGGCCGCCGGATGACCTCTTCGATCCTCATTTCGAAAGCACCTCCGAGAGCCGCGTCAGCGCCTCGGCGCTGAGCACCAGGTAGGGGCGGTCGACGACGTCGTAGACGTTCACCGCCAGGGCGTCGACCGCCTTGACCGTGCGGTTGTTGCGCGACGCCAGGCCGAGCTTCTCGTTGCCGTGCGCGTCGACCAGCAGCGCCTTGCCGTCGATGCCGAGCTTCGCCAGGGCGCGCGCCAGGCCGGCGGTCTTGTGGTCGTCGAGCTCGAAGCTGTCGAGCACCAGCAGCCGCTCCTCGGCGACCTTGCGGCTCAGCGCGCTCTTCAGCGCGTTGCGCTTTTCGCGCGCCGACATCTTCTTCTCGTAGCTGCGCGGCTGCGGGCCGTGCACCGTGCCGCCCTTGCGCCACTTCGGGTTGCGGATGTCGCCGACGCGGGCGCGGCCGGTGCCCTTCTGGCGCCACAGCTTGCGCCCGGAGCCGGAGACCTCGGCGCGGGTCTTCGTCTTGTGGGTGCCGGCGCGCTGGGCCGCCAGCACCGCCTGCACCGCCTCGTGGATCAGGTGCTCCTTGTAGGGGTAGGCGAAGATCGCCTCCGGGAGGTCGATCTCCCGCACCTCTTTGTTGTCGAGCGTCTTGACCGGAACCTTCATCGTCGCTCTCCTAGCCCCGCTTGGCCCGCTGGATGGTGAGGAAGGCGCCGTTGGAGCCGGGCACCGCGCCGCGCAGGTAGAGCAGGTTGTTCTCGTCGTCGACCTTGACCACGCGCAGGTTCTTCACCGTCACCCGCTTGCCGCCCATGCGGCCCGGCAGCCGGGTGCCCGGGAAGACGCGCGACGGAAAGGCCGACTGGCCGATCGAGCCCGGAGCACGGTGGAACATCGAGCCGTGGGTGGCGCGGCCGCCGCTGAAGCCGTGGCGCTTGATCACGCCCTGGAAGCCCTTGCCCTTGCCGTTGCCGGCGACGTCCACGTAGTCGTCGGCGGCGAACACCGACGCCTTGACCTGGTCGCCGGGCTTGGACTCGTCGTCCGCCGCCACGGCGAATTCCACCAGGTGCCGCATCGGCGCCACGCCCGCCTTCTGAAAGTGGCCGGCGCGCGGACGGCCGGGCTTCGCCGGTTTGTCGTCGACGAGGCCGATCTGCACCGCTTCGTAGCCGTCCACGCCGGCGGTCTTGCGCTGCACCACCAGGCACGGACCGGCCTGCACCACGGTCACCGGCACGGCGGTACCGTCGTCGCTGTAGATCTGGGTCATGCCCAGCTTCCTTCCCAGGATGCCGTCCACGTCACACCTCTTCGTTCCTGCCCCGGCCTACTTGCCGAAGGCCTTGATCTCGACGTCCACGCCCGCCGGCAGCTCCAGCTTCATCAGCGCGTCCACGGTCTGGCCGGTGGGCTCGAAGATGTCGAGCAGCCGCTTGTGGGTGCGGATCTCGAACTGCTCGCGCGACTTCTTGTCGACGTGCGGCGAACGGTTCACCGTGTACTTGGCGATGTGGGTGGGCAGGGGGATCGGGCCGACCACCCGCGCACCGGTCCGCCGCGCCGTGTCCACGATCTCGTGGGTCGACGTATCGAGGATCCGGTAGTCGAACGCCTTCAGGCGGATACGAATCTTTTCGTTGACCATTGCCTTGCCTGCCCCCCTGGTTACCCGCTCTGACCGACCGCGGTCACTCGGTGATCTCGGTGACGGTGCCGGCGCCGACGGTGCGGCCGCCCTCGCGGATGGCGAAGCGCACGCCCTTCTCCATGGCGATGGGGGCGATCAGCGTGACGTCGAGGTTGACGTTGTCGCCCGGCATCACCATCTCGGTGCC
>CAZLBJ010000445.1:0-3848 GCA_964557755.1 uncultured Thermoanaerobaculia bacterium | reverse complement strand
CGTCGACGATGCGCGCCGCGACGCCGGGCAGCGGCGTGCCGACGGTGCCCGGCAGGCGCGGCCCGGCGTAGGGGTTGGAGAGGTTCATGCCCGTCTCGGTCATGCCGTAGCGCTCGAGGATCTCGTGCCCGGTGAGGCGGTGGAAGGCGGCGAAGGTCTCCGGCGCCAGCGGCGCCGAGCCGCTGGCGAACAGGCGCAGGGCGGGGGAGACGCCGGCGCCGCCAGCCTCCCGGCGGCGGGCGAGCTCGTCGACCAGCCGCACGTACATGGTGGGCACGCCGAAAAACAGCGTCGGCGCCGCCTCCCCCGGCGCACCGAGCGCGTCCGCCACCGCCGCCGCCTCGAACCGCCGCTCGAGCCGCACCGTGGCCCCGGCGGCGAGCGCCGTGAGCAGCCCCACCACCAGCCCGTGGGTGTGGAACAACGGCAGCGTCAACAGCAGCCGATCCTCCCGCTCCCACCCCCACGCCGCCAGCAGCCCACAGATGGTCGCCAGCAGGTTGTCGTGCCGCAGCATCGCCCCCTTGCTGCGCCCCGTCGTCCCCGACGTGTACAGCAACAGAGCCAGGTCCTCCCCATCCACCCCCACGCCGAGAGCTTTTCCGCGCCGTCCGCCCCACTCCTCCCGAACCGTCTCCACCTCCACCACCAGCGGAGGCGCCCACTCGTCCGTCGCTGTCCGTTCGCCCACCACCGACGGTGCCGGGGGCGGGGTAGTCCCGCGCCCGTAGAACTACCCCGAGCGTAGGACGCGGGACTCCCCCGCCCCCCCCACGAGAACAGCTCGGTTCTCAGCGTCTGTAAACACCACCCGAGGTTCCGCATCCCCCAGCAGGTGCTCCACCTCCCGCCACCGATACGCCAGGTTCATCGGCACCACCACCGCCCCCAGCCGGAACGCCCCCAGGTACGCCAGCACCGTCTCCACCCGGTTGCCGAGGAACAGCGCCACCCGGTCCCCACGCGCAACCCCGAGCCCCGCCATTCCCGCCGCCCATCCCGCCGCCGCCGCGAACAGCTCCCCGTACGTCCACCGCCCCCCCTCCGCCGCCTCTAGCGCCACCTTCGCGGCATCGCGCCGCACGGCGATGGCGAAGAGGTCGTGGAGGTTCACGGGTCGCGGAGGGAGGAGGAGGACTTGCGGCTCGACGGGCTTCTGCTACTCTACAGCCCTTATGCGAATCACTGCCTCCTGCTGACGCGGAAGCCCGTCCCGCCCCGGCGCGGCATCCGCGCGTCCGCCGCCCGACCGGGGCCCCGCAGCTCCCGTACGTAACCCGCTCCGCCACGACCGGCCGGCGCCGCCCCGGCGCCGCGGCAGGAGGTGTTCCCCGTGTCCGTACCCTCGTCTTCCCTGACGCCGGGGCCTGTCGTGGGCCCCGTCCGCCGCCTGTGGCGCGACCTCAAGGAGGCCGTCGCCGGTTCCGAGCAGGACTTCACCACCGGCAGCCTGCGCCGCGCCATCGCGCTGCTCGCCGTGCCCATGATGCTGGAGATGGGCATGGAGTCGGTGTTCGCCGTCGTCGACGCCTTCTTCGTCGCCCGCCTCGGCGCCGACGCGGTGGCCACCGTCGGCCTCACCGAGGCCGTGCTCACCCTGCTGTTCGCCGTCGCCATCGGCGTCTCGATGGCGGCCACCGCGCTGGTGGCGCGCCGCATCGGCGAGAAGGACCCGGAGGCCGCCGCGGTCACCGCCGTGCAGGTGCTGGTGCTCGGCGTCGTGGTGTCCGCCGTCTTCGGCGTCGCCGGCGTCCTCGGCGCGCCGCGGCTGCTGGCGCTGATGGGCGCCACGCCGGAGGTGGTGGCGGTGGGGCAGAACTACACCCGCGTCCTCTACGGCGGCTCCGCCACGGTGGTGCTGCTGTTCCTCGGCAACGCCGTTTTCCGCGGCGCCGGCGACGCCGCCATCGCCATGCGCGTGCTGTGGTTCGCCAACCTGATCAACATCGTCCTCGACCCGTGCCTGATCTTCGGCCTCGGGCCGTTCCCGGAGCTCGGCATCACCGGCGCCGCGGTGGCCACCACCATCGGGCGCGGCAGCGGCGTCGCCTACCTGCTGTGGACCCTGGCGCGCGGCCGCGGGCGCGTCGTCATCCGCCGCCGCCACCTGCGCCTCGACCTGCCGGTGCTCGGGCGGCTGGCGCGGGTGTCGGTGGGCGGCGTGCTGCAGTTCCTGGTCGAGACGGCGAGCTGGGTGGTGCTGGTGCGCATCCTGGCGGTCTTCGGCAGCCCGGTGCTCGCCGGCTACACCATCGCGCTGCGCATCCTGATCTTCACCTTCCTGCCGTCGTGGGGGCTGTCGAACGCCGCCGCCACCCTGGTCGGGCAGAGCCTCGGCGCCGGCGACGTCGACCGCGCCGAGCGCTCGGTGTGGCTGACGGCGCGCTACAACCTCTACTTCATGGGCGCCGTGGCCGTCGTGCTGCTGCTCTGGCCGGGGTGGCTGGTGCGCTGGTTCACCAGCGAGCCGGAGGTGGTGGCGATGGCGGTGGACACGCTGCGCTGGTTCGCCGCCTGCTACCTGCCGCTGGCCTACGGCCTGGTGATGATCCAGGCCTTCAACGGCGCCGGCGACACGGTGACGCCGACCCTGATCAAGCTGTGCACGCACTGGCTGTGGCAGCTCCCGGTAGCTTGGTTCTTCGCACTCCACCTCGGCTTCGGCCCGGTGGGCGTGCTGCTGGCGGTGGCCAGCGCCGAGCTCGGGGTGGGCGTGGTCGGTGCCCTGGCGTTCCGGCGCGGCCGATGGAAGACGCGGCAGGTGTGATCCGGGCGTGAGGATCGGCGGGCGGCGGGGCGGTATCCTCTCCAGCATGCCGATCCTCCGCCTCGCCGTCCTCGCCGTGCTGCTCACCGCCGCCTGCGGCCCGGCGGCCGCCGAGCGGGCCGCCGCCGGCGACGCCGCGCCGCCCGCCGCCGCATCCACGACCGGCTCCGAGACCCCCGTGCTGCTCGAGCTGTTCACCTCACAGGGCTGCTCGAGCTGCCCGCCGGCCGACCGCCTGCTCTCCGAGCTGGCCGCCGACCCGTCGCTCGCCGGCGCGGTGGTGCCGATCGCCTTCCACGTCGACTACTGGAACTACATCGGCTGGACCGATCCCTTCTCGTCGGTGCGCTGGTCGCAGCGCCAGCGGCGCTATGCGGGCGAGCTCGAGGAGGGGCGCGTCTACACGCCGCAGCTGGTGGTGAACGGGCGGCGCCACCTGGTCGGCTCGCGCCGCGGCGCGGTGCTCGAGGCGGTGCGCGAAGCGCGCGGGCAGGCGCCGGCGGCGCGGCTGGAGCTCGTCGTCGGCGAGGCGGCCGGCGGCACGCTGCCGGTCACCGTCTCGGCGCGGCTGGTGCGCGACGCCGGCGAGCGGCCGCTGACCCTGTGGGTGGCGCTGTGGCAGGACGGCCTGGTCACCCCCGTCTCGCGCGGCGAGAACGCCGACCGCGTGCTGCGCGACGACCGCGTGGTGCGCTCCCTGGTGCGCGCCGCGGAGGTGTCCGCCGAGCGCGGCTCCGAGGTGACGGCGCGGGTCGAGCTGCCGCTCGGTACGGACTGGCCGCGCACCGACCTGGGCGTGGCGGCGTTCCTCCAGGAGTCCGCCGCCGGGCCGGTGCACGCCGCGGCCGCCGCCCGGCTGCAGGCCGCGGCGGCCGCGCGGTAGACTGCGGGCCTTCGACAACCGACTTCACGAGGAGACGAAGATGCGGAAAACCCTGCTGACGAGTTGCGCCGCCCTCCTGACCCTGCTGGCCGTCCTCGCCCTGCCGGCGGCGGCGGGCGCCGAGAGCGCCACCTGGACCGGCTGGATTACCGACGAGAACTGCGGCGCCAAGGGCGCCAAGGCCGAGCACGCCGCCTG
>CAZLBJ010000444.1:0-6397 GCA_964557755.1 uncultured Thermoanaerobaculia bacterium | reverse complement strand
CACCGTCCACCTCGCCGCCGACGACACGGAGCTGGCGGCCTTCCTCGCCGGCCAGCGCCGGCTTGGCGAGCTCGATCGACCAGTCGCAGACCTCGCCCCAGAAGAAGTGGTAGAGCCGGTTGCAGGCCTCGTCGAAGCGGTACTCGGCGAAGCGCGCGTCGACCTCGGCGGCGGTGGCGGCGAGGCGCGAGAGGATCCAGCGCTCCGGCGCCGCCAGCCCTTCGAGGTCGATCTCGGTGCGCACCCGCGCCTCCTCGCCGACGCGACCGAGGGCGAAGCGCGCCGCGTTCCAGATCTTGTTGCCGAAGGCGCGGTAGCCGGCCATGCGCTCGAGGTCCATCGGCACGTCGCGACCCGGCACGTCGAGGATGGTGAGGGTGAAGCGCAGCGCGTCGGCGCCGTACTCGGCCACCAGCTCCGAGGGGTCGAGGACGTTGCCCTTCGTCTTCGACATCTTCTGGCCCTCGGCGTCGCGCACCAGGCCGGTCAGGTGGACGGTGTGGAACGGCACTTCGTCCGTGAAGTGGAGCCCGAACATCACCATGCGGGCGACCCAGAAGAAGAGGATGTCGTGGCCGGTCACCAGCACGTCGGTGGGGTAGAACTCCTCGTGGTCGGCCGTGTCGTCCGGCCAGCCGAGGGTCGAGAACGGCCACAGCGCGGAGGAGAACCAGGTGTCGAGGACGTCCGGGTCCTGGGTCAGCTCGGACGGCTCGCGGCCCGCCTCGGCGGCGGCCTCCTCCACCGTGTGGCCGACCCGGATGCCGCCCTCGGGGTCGTACCAGGCGGGGATGCGGTGGCCCCACCAGAGCTGGCGCGAGATGCACCACGGCTTGATGTTCTCGAGCCAGTGCTCCCAGGTCTTGACGTGGCTGTCGGGCACCAGCGCCAGATCGCCCCCGCGCACCGCGGCGAGCGCCCGCCGGGCCATGCCGGAGACGTCGCAGAACCACTGCGTCGACACCAGCGGCTCGATCGGCTCGTCGCCGCGGTCGCTGTGGCCGACGTTGTGGAGGTGGTCCTCGACCTTGACCAGCAAGCCCTCCTCGCGCAGCCGCTCGACGACGCGGCGGCGCGCCTCGAAGCGGTCGAGGCCGGCGAAGCCCTCCCCCGCCTCCGCCGTCATCCGCCCGTCGCGGCCGATCACCTGCACCCTCGGCAGGCCGTGGCGGCGGCCGATCTCGAAGTCGGCCGGGTCGTGCGCCGGGGTGACCTTGACCAGCCCGGTGCCGAACTCGCGCTCCACCACCGCGTCGTCGATGAACGGCAGGCGGCGGCCGACCAGCGGCAGGATCGCCGCCCGGCCGGCGAGGTGGCGGTAACGCTCGTCGTCCGGGTGCTTGGCGACGGCGGTGTCGCCGAGCATCGTCTCCGGCCGCGTGGTGGCGACCACGATGCGCTCGTCGCTCCCCTCCACCGGGTAGGCGACGTGGTAGAGCTTGCCGGCCACCGGCTTCATCACCACCTCGAGGTCCGAGACGGCGGTGTCGAGCGCCGGCGACCAGTTCACCATGTACTCGCCGCGGGTGATCAGCCCCTCGCGGTAGAGGCGCACGAAGGCCTCGCGCACGGCGCGGTTCAGCCCCTCGTCGAGGGTGAAGCGCTCGCGGGAGAAGTCGCAAGAGGCGCCGAGCGACTCGAGCTGGCGGCGAATGTTGTCCTGGTACTCGCGCTTCCACGCCCACATGCGCTCGAGGAAGCGATCGCGGCCGAGCTCGGCGCGCGAGGCGCCCTCGGCGGCCAGCGCCCGCTCGACCATGAGCTGGGTGGCGATGCCGGCGTGGTCGGTGCCGGGCAGCCACAGCGCGTTGTGGCCGTGCATGCGCTTCCAGCGCGTCAGCAGGTCCTGCAGCGCCGTCTGCAACGCGTGGCCCATGTGCAGCTTGCCGGTGACGTTCGGCGGCGGGATCATGATGCAGAACGCAGGGCGGTCCGACGGCGCCTCGACCGCGAAGAAGCCGCGCTCGCTCCACCAGCGCTGCAGGCGCTCCTCGTAGCTCGCGGGGTCGAAGTGCTTGTCCATCTGCTGCTCGCTGCTCACGGCGTCGGCCGTCCTTTCGGGATGGCGGGTGGCACGGAAATGGCCGCGGCCCGCCGGAGGGGCCGCGGCAGCATACGGCGAACGGAGGGGGGCGGGCCGCCGCGGCGGCCCGGGCTCTCAGTCGGCGGCCTGGCTCTCCAGCTCGCGCAGGCGGTCCTTGATCACCACCTCGGCGAGATCGGGGACGACCTCCCAGGCCACCTCGCGCAGCACGCCGTCGCCCATCAGCTCCACCACCCGGCGGGCGATGCGGTCGACGTCGTCGTCGGAGAGGCCGGCCGCCGGCGCTGCCGCCGGCTGCCCGACGCCCGGCGGGTGGACGGACAGCTCCTCCTCCTCGAGCTCGTCGGCCAGCAGGTCCGGGGGCGGCTGCACCTCGGTGCTGCCGTCGCCCTCGTCGAAGCCGAGGCCGCTGAAGATCTCCTCGCCGCCGCGGTGGGGCGCCGAGGGGCGCGGCGTGGCGAGCTCGGGGAACGGCTCCTCCTCCGGCTCGTCCGGCAGCGGCGGCGCCGGCCACGCCGATTCCTCGCGGGCGAGGTCGGGCACGGCGCGGGTGCCGGCGAGGTCCTCCTGCGGCGCCGCGGGAGCGGAGCGCAGGCCCCACTGGGACGGATCGCCGCCGGCCTCCTCCGGCGGCGCCAGCGGAGCGGTACGCAGGCCCCAGGCCGACGGGTCGCCGCCGGCGCGCTCCTCGCCGCCCGGCGGCGGCAGCAGCGACTCGGTGGGCTGCGGCGCGAAGGCAGGCTCCTCGGCGGCCGGCTCTTCGGCGACCGGCGCCGGCGCGGCGGCGCGCGGCGCCGACTCGAGCAGCGAGCCGACGCGCTGCAGCAGCTCCTGCGAGTCGAACGGTTTCTTCAGATACGAGTCGGCGCCGCAGGCCTCGAAGTCGGCCTCGTCGAACGGCTCGAAGGTGCCGACCAGCAGCAGCACCGGGGTGTCCGGGTGGAGCTGCTTCGAGCGCCGGGCGACGTCGAAGCCGGAGGCGCCCGGCATGTGGACGTCGGCGATGACCACGTCCGGGGTCAGCTCCTCGAGGCGCTCGAGGGCCTCCTCGCCGTTGCCGGCCGACGCCACTTCGTAGTCCTCGTCCATGAAGGTCAGCTCGATGACCTTCTGGATGGTGACGCTGTCGTCGGCCAGCAGGATCGTCTTGGTCATGCTCCCTCCGAGGTCATGCGATCACGCCGGCCCGGGTGCGGTCGCCCTCAGGCCGCCGCTCCGAGCCGCCGGTTGAGGTACTCCACGATGGTCTGGGTCGAGGTGCCGGGCAGGAAGATTTCGTCGATGCCGCCTTCCTTGAGCGGCCCGATGTCCTGCGCCGGGATGATGCCGCCGGCGAACACCAGGATGTCGGCGGCGTCCTGCTCGGCGAGCAGGCGGACGACCTGCGGCAGCAGCTTGTTGTGGGCGCCGGAGAGGATCGACAGGCCGATGCCGGCGACGTCCTCCTGCACCGCGGCGGCGACGATCTTCTCCGGGGTCTGCCGCAGGCCGGTGTAGATCACCTCGAAGCCGGCGTCGCGCAGCGCCCGCGCCACCACCTTGGCGCCGCGGTCGTGCCCGTCCAGCCCCGGCTTGGCGACCAGGATGCGATGCCTGCGCTCCGCGCTCATGCCCGGGATTGTAGCAAGGAACGGCGGCGCCGGCTCAGGAGCAGCCGAGCGCCTCGAGCGCCTCGACCTCCTCGTCGCTCAGGGTGGTGGCCCTCCCCGGGGTGCGGCGTGCACGCCTCGGACCAGCCGACGACGTTCAGCCCGAGATCAGAGTCTACTGAATCGGACTGCAAGGCCACGGCAAGGAATCGACACGAACTATGCTTTAGTTCTCTAACTTTGCGGTTGCACAATCGCGCCTGCTGCTGAACAATGGGGGCACCCATCCCGGGAAAGGAGGCCTTGTCATGGGCGGATCGCTCTTCGCACGGTTGTTCTCCGCCGCCTTCCGCGTCGTCAACCGCCGGGTGTCCTGGCACCGGCTGCCGGTGTGGCTGTCGATCCCCAACCTGTTCGCCCTGCGCAACGACCTGCGGCGCTGGAACCTCCACGACACGCTGGGGCCGGAGCTGGCGGTGACGGGGCCGGAGGTGCGCGACCGGCGCACCGTCGACGGCACCTGGAACGACCTCTCCGACCCCACCATGGGGTGCTGCGGCAGCCGCTTCGGCCGCAACGTGCCGCTCGACCGCACGCGCCCCGAGCCGCCGGACGCCCTGCTCGCGCCGAGCCCGCGGCTGGTCAGCGACCGGCTGCTGGCGCGCGACGTCTTCAAGCCGGCGACGACGCTCAACGTCCTCGCCGCCGCCTGGATCCAGTTCCAGAACCACGAGTGGTTCAACCACCACCGCCGGGCGCTGGCCGACCGCCCGCTCTCCCTGCCGCTCGCCGGCGGCGACACCTGGCACGAGGACCCGATGCGCATCGAGTGCACCGCCACCATGCCCGGCCAGGAGCCGTCCGACCGCTGCTCCCCCACCTTCCACTCGTCGGAGTCGCACTGGTGGGACGGCTCGCAGATCTACGGCAGCACGCGCGAGCGCCAGGCCGCGCTGCGCAGCGGCGAGGACGGCAGGCTGGCGCTCGGCGCCGGCGGCCGGCTGCCCGCCGACCCCGCGCGCCCCGGCTTCGACCTCACGGGCTTCAACGAGAACTACTGGATCGGCCTGTCGCTGCTGCACACCCTGTTCGCCCGCGAGCACAACGCGATCTGCGACCACCTGCGCCGCGCCCACCCGTCGTTCGACGACGACACGCTGTTCGCCAAGGCGCAGCTCGTCAACGGCGCCCTGATGGCCAAGATCCACACCGTCGAGTGGACGCCGGGGATCCTCGCCCACCCGACGCTGCGGGTGGCGATGAACGCCAACTGGTGGGGCCTGCTCGGCGAGCGCTTCAAGAAGCGCTTCGGCCGCCTCGGCTCGAGCGAGCTGCTCGGCGGCATCCCGGGGTCGCCGACCGACCACCACGGCGTGCCCTTCCAGCTCAGCGAGGAGTTCGTCGCCGTCTACCGCCTGCACCCGCTGATCCCCGACGACTACGAGCTGCGCTCGCTGGCCACCGGCGAGGTGCTCGAGCGCCGCCGCTTCACCGAGCTCCAGGGCGCCGCGACGCGACAGGTCTGCGAGCGCCACGCAGCAGCCGACCTGTTCTACTCGCTCGGCGTCGCCCACCCGGGCGCCGTCACCCTGCACAACTTCCCCGCCACGCTGCGCCGGTTCGAGCGCGACGACGGCGTGGTGCTCGACCTGGCGACCGTCGACCTGCTGCGCGACCGCGAGCGCGGGGTGCCGCGCTACAACGACTTCCGCGAGCTGCTGCGCCGCGGCCGCGTGCGCTCGTTCGACGAGATCACCGACGACCCGCGCTGGGCGCGCGAGATGGAGGAGGTCTACGACGGCGACGTCGACCGCGTTGACACCATGGTCGGCATGTACGCCGAGACGCCGCCCAAGGGCTTCGGCTTCAGCGACACCGCCTTCCGCATCTTCATCCTGATGGCGTCGCGGCGGCTGAAGAGCGACCGCTTCTACACCACCGACTTCACTCCCGAGGTCTACACGCCGGAGGGCCTGGCGTGGGTAGAGGGCACGACGATGACCGACGTCCTGCTGCGCCACCACCCGGAGCTGGCTCCGGCGCTGGAGGGGGTGGCCAACCCGTTCGCCCCCTGGAGGCGGCCGTGACGGGCGGCGGCTTCCCCCGCGCCGGGCTCGCCGACGACGTGCGCTTCAACCTGCTGCACGTGCTGCCCAACGTGCTGCAGGGGTTGTTCAGCCGCCGGCCGCGGTGGGTCGGCCTGTTCGGCCGCCTCGGCACCGACCGGCGCACCGTGCGCCTGGCCGGCCGCCTGCGCGACCGCCACGGCGCCCCCGCCGTCTGGGTACGGCTGCTCGCCAGCCGCGCGCTGCTCCTCTTCGACGTCGACGCCGTGCGGCGGGTGCTCGACCGTTCGCCGGACGTCTACGCCGACCCGCCGCTCAAGCGGCGCGGCATGTCGCACTTCCAGCCCGGCGCGGTAACCATCTCGCGCGGCGACGACTGGCGCCGCCGGCGGCGGTTCAACGAGGAGGTGCTGGACAGCACGCGCCGCGTCCACCGCCTCGCCGACCGCTTCGCGGCGGTGGCGCGCGAGGAGGCCGGCGAGGCGCTGCGCGAGGCGGACGGCCGTCTAGCCTGGGACGCCCTCGAGCGCCTCTTCGCGCGCCTGCCGCGCCGCGTCGTGTTCGGCGACGCGGCGCGCGGCGACGCCGAGCTGACCGGCCTGCTCGGCGCCCTGATGCGCGAAGCCAACCGCCTGGTCGGCCTCGGCCGCTCGCGCCACTTCGCGCCGTTCTACGAGCGGCTGCGCGGCTACCTCCAG
>CAZLBJ010000443.1:0-2605 GCA_964557755.1 uncultured Thermoanaerobaculia bacterium | reverse complement strand
GTGATGAAAGAAGCCTTCGAAAACACGAGGCCGGGGGCGAGGCATTTGCTGAATTCCAGTCGGCGTGGAATGAGCAGTTTGTTGCTCCTTTTTCTATTCCATCGGATGTTATCCGGCAGGAGCGTGAGCGGCTTGCGGGGTTAAAATCGAACGCGGCCTTCGCCCCGATCTTCGTGGAACTGGATCGGTACCCGCGCTCGCCGTGGTACAGGGCTTTCGATGGGCCACCAAATCTCCGAGAGCTTGCCAAGCGAGTTGGAAGGCTTGCTGAGTACGACCTTCGGTACCCCCTGTTGTCTCAGATCACCCACGGTACAACCGGAGGTACGTACTCAGTTTCCCTTCGTGAGGGTACTACCTCTTTTAAGTTGGTCCGGGATCCGGCGGGTTTGCCCGGAGTTGCGCTTTACGCCGCCTTCGCCTTGATGGCATGTACGCGGGCCATGGTCGAGTACTACAGGCCAGATGAGCGTCTGATGGGCTGGTACTTAGAGGAAGTGAGACCTTTGATTAAGGAGCTCACTTCCGCTGAAGTTGGTATCCGTTATTCTTTCAAAGCGACCTAGTCTCCTCTTGGTCGGGCAGCTGAAGCCGCTTCTAATCGGCGCAATTCAGCAGCATACGCCGAGTTCAACCGCTCGCTCCGCTCGCCCTGTTGAGGTTGACGTGGGCGTAGAGCGGGTTGCGCTTGAGGCGGTCGATGAGGTAGTCCCTCGCCGCCACCCCGCATCCTCACCACCGCCGCCGGCTTAAGGGCTGGCGTGCTCGGATTCGCTCTGGTACCCTTAGACGTACTTCCAGGAGAACCTCATGCCAAGGACGAAGCTCGACGAAGACATCAAGCCGCTCTCCGAGTTCCGCGCCAATGCCGCTGCCCTGCTCCAGCGGGTGCGGGAGACCGGACGGCCGTTGGTCCTCACGCAGCGGGGTCACAGCGCCGCCGTCGTCGTCGACGTGTCGGAGTACGAGCGCCTGGTCGAAGAGCTTGAGGTCCTTCGTGAGGTGAAGCTCGCCGAGAGCCAGCTCGAGCGCGGCGAGGGCGTGCCCCACGAGGAGGTCAAGAAGCGGGTGCTCGCCCGCTTCGGCCGATGAAGGTCATCTGGTCGCCGCTGGCGGTGGCGCGGCTCGAGGAGCAGGCAGAGTTCATTGGCCGAGACAAGCCCGCCGCCGCCCGCAATTGGGCGGCCGCCGCCTTCGAGGCGGTCGAGTCCCTCGCCGAGCTTCCGGATCGCGGCCGGGTCGTGCCGGAGGTCGGGCGTGAGGAGATTCGCGAGCTGCTCCACGGTGACTACAGGATTCTCTACCGGGTCGAGAAAGAGGCCGTCTCGATATTGACGATCCGCCACGGGCGGCAGCTCCTGGATCTCCAGGAGGTGGATCGCTAGCACCACCCCCCGGATTCACAGCGCCGGCGACAGCCAGCGGGCCGCGCGGTCGCCGAGGCGGTGGGGGAGGGGGCGGCGGCGCCAGGCGGGGCGGGTGATCTCCTGGGAGCTGTCGAGGTCGCGGCGGAAGACCTCCTCCATCGTGGCGCCGGTCCCTTCGTCGAGCACCACCAGGTTGCACTCGGCGTTGAACACGAAGGAGCGGAAGTCGAGGTTGGTGGAGCCGACCACCGAGACGAAGCCGTCGGCCACCAGGCTCTTGGCGTGGAGCACCTGCGGGCCGTGCTCGAAGATGCGCACGCCGCGGGCCAGCAGGTCCGTGTAGTAGCCGTGGCCGGCGTGGCGCAGCAGCGGCACGTCGGTGACGCCCGGCAGCAGCAGGCGCACGTCGACGCCGCGCCACGCCGCCCTGCCGAGGACATTTACCGCCAGGCGCCCCGGCGCGAAGTAGGCGTTGATGATCCACACCCGCTGCCGCGCCGCGCCGACGATCGCCGCCAGCACCGCCGCCGACTCGGCGTGGCCGCGGCCGGGGCGTGAATCGAGCACCAGGGTGCGCGCGCCGGGCGCCTCCGTCCCCTCGGCCGGCAGGCTCTCGATCTCGAAGCGCGCGCCGCCGGCGTGCGTCCAGCCCTCGGCGAAGACGACCGCCATCTCCCACGCCGTCGGCCCTTCGACGCGGACGTGGGTGTCGCGCCAAACCTGAGCGGGCCGCGGGTGCGGCGAGGCGTACTCCTCGCCGATGTTCATGCCGCCGGTGAAGGCGACGCGGCGGTCGACGACGAGGATCTTGCGGTGGTCGCGGTAGAGCTGCGACCACCAGAAGCGCAGCAGGGGGCGGAACAGCCGCACCTCGACGCCGAGGCCGCGCATCTCGCGCCAGAAGGCGTCGCGGGTGGCCAGCGAGCCGGCGGCGTCGGCCAGCACCCGTACCGCGACGCCGCGGCGGGCGGCGGCGGCCAGCTCGTCGAGGACCAGGCGGCCGGTCGCGTCGTCCTTGAAGATGTAGGACTCGAGCAGGATCTCGCGCTCGGCGGCGCGGCCGGCCTCGCGCATGGCGGCGAAGGCGTCGGCGCCGCGGGTGAAGACCTCCAGCCGGTTGCCGCCGAGCACCGGGCCGCGGTCGATGCGCCGCAGCAGGGTCTCGAAGTCGGGGTCGCGGACGCCGCCCGCCAGCGCGCCGGCCAGCCGGCCGACCCGCCGCGCCCGCAGCCCGCGGC
>CAZLBJ010000442.1:0-8356 GCA_964557755.1 uncultured Thermoanaerobaculia bacterium | reverse complement strand
GTGGCGGCGAAGCTGGTGTGCACCGGGCCGGCGACGAGCCCGCAGGCGGCCGAGTCGCTGGCGGCGGAGCTGGGCGAGGCCTGCCCGGTCGTCTCCCTGGCCGCGCCGTTCGTGCCCGAGCCCGACGTCGCGGTGCTGCCCGGGGCGGAGGCCTTTGCCGCGGCCGCGTCGCCGGCCGGCGAGGACGACCTGGCGGCGATCCTCTTCACCAGCGGCACCACGGTGGCGCCGAAGGCGGTGCCGCTCACCCACGCCAACTACCTGGCCAACGTGCGCGCCCTGGTACCGGTGATGCGCCTGTGGCGCGAGCGGCTGCTGTCGGTGCTGCCGGTCCACCACGCTTTCGAGCAGACGGTCGGCCTGCTGGTGCCGCTCGCCGGCAGCAGCACGATCAGCTACCTCGCCGAGCTCAAGCCGGCGGAGATCCGCTGGATGATGGCCGCCACCCGACCGACGGTGATGGTGGCCGTGCCGCGGCTGCTCGGCCTGCTGCACGACGGCATCCTGGCCAACGTGCGCGCCGGCGGCCCGGCGCTGCGGAGGCTCTTCGCGGTGCTCTTCGCCCTCTCCCGGCTCACCGGCGGCCGCTTCGGCCATCGCCTCTTCGCCAAGGTGCACCGCCGCTTCGGCGGCGCGCTGCGGCGCATCGCCACCGGCGGCTCGGCGCTCGACCCGGAGCTCGGCCGCAGCTTCCGGCTGATGGGCTTCGCCGTCGCCGAGGGCTACGGCATGACCGAGACCGCCCCGGTGCTCGCCGTCAACCCGTGGGAGGCGATCCGCTTCGGCTCGGTGGGCCGGCCGCTGCCGGGCGTCGAGATCGAGCTGCGGCCGCCGGCGGCGGAGCTCGAGCGGGGCCTGGAGCCGGGCGAGGGCGAGGTCTGGGTGCGCGGCGCCAACGTCATGGCCGGCTACTGGCGCGACCCCGACGCCACCGCCGAGGTGCTGCGCGACGGCTGGCTGAACACCGGCGACCTCGGCCGCTTCGACGCCGACGGCTACCTCCATCTGTCGGGCCGCACCAAGGACGTCATCGTCACCGCCGCCGGCAAGAACGTCTACCCGGAGGAGGTGGAGGCGCGCTACCACGACATCCCGGGCGTCGAGGAGCTGGTCGTCCTCGGCCTGCCGGCGCGCGGCGGCGGGCACGGCGAGCAGGTGGCGGCCGTGGTGGTGCCGCGTCCCGGCGCCGGCGAAGCGGAGATCGAGGCGATCCGCGCCGCCCTCGCCGAGCGCTCCGCCGGGGTGCCCAGCTACCAGCAGCCGGCGCGGATCGAGATCTGGCGCGGCGCTCTGCCGAAGACGACCACGCTGAAGGTCAAGCGCCGGCGTCTGCGCGACGCGGTGCTCGCCGGCGAGCGCGGCGCCGGCGAGGCTCCGCCGCCCGCCGCCGGCGCCGCCAGCGCCGCCGAGCCGCCGCGCAGCGAGGCCGAGACCTGGGCGGCCGACACCCTCGCCCGCCTCACCCGCTGCCGCCCCGACCGGCTCCGCGCCGGCGACCGTCTCGCCGAGCTCGGCGTCGACTCGCTGACCCGCGTCGAGCTGGTCGGCGCCCTCGAGGCACGTATCGGCCGCCCGCTCGACGACGCCGAGGTGGCGGCCCTGGCCCGCGTCCAGGACGTCGTCGACCGCGCCTCGGACTCATCCGCCTGAGTGTACGCCGGCGGCTCGTGAGCCAGCTCAGCCCGGGACGGCGATGAGCGGCCCGGCGGTGTCGAAGCAGCTCGGGTGCTCGAGCGCGCCGGCCTCATCTCGCGCGGCCGCGAGGCGCAGTGGCGCCCCTGCCGGCTCGAGGCGGAGCCGATCAAGGAGCCTCCGGAGGGCGGCGCCGCCACCCTCCGGGAACGTCCCGTCAGCGGCTTTTCATGGCTGCTCGCACACCGGCGGCTGCGGCGAGATGCTGCCCAGGCAAAGGGTGTCGGTGCCCTGGTCGACCACCGTGTCGCTCGAGAAGAGGTTGCCGACGATGCGGCTGCCCTCGGCGCTGGTCGCCACCAGGACGCCGATGCCGTTGTTGCTCTCGAACCGGTTGTTCATCACCATCGCGCCGTAGGAGCCGAGGCGGATGGCGCCGGCGCCGCTCCCCTCCAGGCGGTTGCCGGAGATCAGGTGATCGTTGGCGGGGCCCTTGACGTAGACGCTCCAGGTGCTCGCTTGGCTGAACACGTTGTCGCGCAGCCGCCAGGAGTTGGCGTCGTCGGCGATCGCGACGTTGATGCCGTTCGCCGAGACGTTGCTGTGGTCGACGAGCACCGAGTAGGCGTGGCGGCCGTAGAGCCCGAGGTCGAACCCTGAGACGCGGACGTTGCTGAGGCGCACGATGTTGCCGCCGGAGACGTTGACGCCGACCACCGTGCCCGGCTGGTCCACGAAGTCACCGTAGATCGACAGGTCGCGGATGGTGCTCTCCGAGTTGCCGCCGGTGGCGACGGCGTCGTCGACGCGGATCGCCGAGGCCTGGTCGGGCAATCCGGCGAACACCAGCGATCCCTCGCCGCCCATGCCGACGCCGGCCAGCGTGAAGCGCGACGGCATGCGCAGCGTCTGCCGCAGCGTGCACTGCTGGTCGATCACCAGCGTGCCGAAGGCGTGTGGGCTCTCGTTCACCTCCTGGAGGAAGCAGGGCAGGTTGGCACAGCCGCCGACCTCCGAGAGGAAGTAGTAGCGCTGGTTGGTGACGTTCGGGAAGCCGCCGGGCGGGATGCCCTGGCAGGAGGTCTTGTCCGCCAAATCGTCGGCACCACCGAAGCCGGCTCGCTCGATCGTCGCGGCGGCGACGTCGTCGATGGCGACCGGCGGCGAGGCGGCCGGCCAGATGAGGCTCGCCTCCTGGATCAGGCCGGCACCGTCGACGTCCACCCACGGACCGTCCACATCGCCGGGCTGGAGCTGCGCCCGCTCGAGGATGTGGAGACCCCGGAACAGCAGCGGCCGCAGGTGGTTGCTTCGCGTCACGTGGATGTGCAGGTGGGGGTGGCTCGAGCTGCCGGAGTTGCCGACGCGGCCCAGGAAATCGCCCTCCTCCACCACCGCACCCGGCACGCAGAGGGCCTCGTCGATGGAACCGTAGCGCAGATGGGCGTAGAGGGCGACCTCGTCGCCGTGCTGGATGGTGAAGCTGTTGCCGCCGCCGCCGGGCGTCGGGCCCGCGGACAGCGCGGGGCCTTCGAACTCCGTCAGCGAGTTGTCGTACTGGCCGTTCTTGCAGGTCAGTACCACGCCGTCGGCCATCGCGTAGACCGGCTTCCCCCAGACGCGGTAGTCGAGGTTCGAATCGCCCGTGGCGCCGGGGTACTTGTTGCTCCAGCCGCCGTTGCCGTCCGGGCCGACCACGCCCATGTCGTACGCGAAGCGCTGCTCCCCGCCGCGGTGCCCGCTGGAGCCGCCCCAGTACTCGCCCGGTGCGAGATCGGTGGCGCGGGCCGGGAAGCGGTAGCTGCCCTCGGAGACCGGGTTGGCGTGCGGCCCGAGCTGGCGGGTGACGGTGACCGGCTCGGGGAAATTGGCGAAGAACAGTCGCAGCAGGATCGCCGGCGGAGCCGGCAGGGTGAAGCGGATGTTCTCGTGGCGGCTGAAGCCGATCCAGCGCGAGGCGCCGGCGCCGATGGTGGCCGGCAGCAACTCCTCGTCGGCCACCGTCTCGGCGGAGTACACGGTCGGCGCCACGAACGGCGGCGGCGAGAACTCCACCCGCACCCGGTCGAGGGTGATCGGGAAGTCCTCGTGGTTGGTGATGCGGAGCTTGAGGGAGATCTGCACCCTCTCGGGATCGGCGGTGGTCTTGGCGGCGAGCGGCAGGAAGACGACAGTGCCGTTCTCCTCCGGCTCGATGCGCACTCCGACGCCGGGCGAGGGCTGGACGCCGATGACGCCAGGACCGGTAGGCGGCTGGGCGCCCGCGGCTGCCGCCAGGCCGGCCAGCAGGACAAGGGGTGCGATCAGGGCACAGCGCGAGATCTTGCGTTCCATGAGCGGTCTCTCCGTAAGTCCACCCTCGTGCTCCCCCATCCTCCACACCGCGGGACCGGTGCGGCGGAGCCGTCGAGGTGACGGCAGGGACGGAACGTGGACTGGTTCGAGTTTCCTTCGGCGCCGCCCGCGGCGCTTCGTTACCTCGCCAATGCGCAGCGGCCGCCGCCCGGCAGGCAGGGCACCAGCGTCCGGTGCCCGGCCGCCTCCAGCTCCCGCACCACCCGCTGCCAGCACCAGGCGCCGTGCCAGGCGCCGTGGACGAGCAGGAAGATGGCGGCGGTCATCCGCCGGGAGGCCGCTCGGACGGCGGGGGCAGCAGCGGCGGCCGGCCGGCGTAGAGGCGGAGGACGTACTCGACCGGGCCGAAGTCGAGGCCGACGAGCGGCACCTCCTGCAGGCCGGCGCAGGGCAGGCGGCCGTCGAGCTCGGGCCGCGGCACCCAGGCGTCGCCCTCCTGGAGGTACCAGCGCCGCGGCCCGACGCGGTGGACGGGATGGTCGATGCCGCCCGGCTCCTCCTCCACGCAGTCGATGCGCTCCTCGGTCACCGCCAGGTCGAGCAGGCGGTCGCAGCCGACGTCGCCGACCTCGAGCCGGTGGGAGAAGGCCATGAAGCAGCCGCCGAGGCGCACGCGGCCCTTCGCGTCGCCGAGGTCGAGGCCGCGGTGGAGGGTGCCGTCGCGGGGGTCGAGGAGGAGCACCAGGTCGCGACCGGAAGCGGCCGCCGCCGAGCCCTGCTCCTGGATGGCGTACGACGACAGGTGCAGGGCGAGCCGCCCGCCGCCGGCGGCGAACGCCGTCACCTCCTCCTCCCATGCCAACGAGCTGACGTAGGCATGCTCGTCGGCGGCGACCGCCTCGGGCGGCGCCAGCCACTCCGCCGGCACGGCGACGCGCAGACCGTCCGCCGACTCCAGCCGCCAGCCGTCGTCGCCGCGGAGGAGACGAAAGCGCTCGCTGTCGAAGCCGGTCCATGCCGACTGCGGCCTCGCGGCAGGGAGCTGCGCGTCGGACGGCGGAGCCGGCGCGAGCGGAGTGAGCAGCAGCGCCACGAGGACCGCGGGCGTTGTGCGCGAGGGCATTCCGGCCCGAGTATACGGTGCCGCGCTGCCAATCTGGTGGCGCTTTGCGCTCAATCCGGACGATCGGCCACGCGGGGGTGCTGCTCGGCTGCATCGCGTGCGGCGACGCGGCGATCGCGCTGCGCGCGCTTCTGGTTGCCGTCTTCCTCGTCCTCACCGCGCCGGTGGCCACCCACGCCCTCGCCGCCCACCAGCAGGATCAGGCGGCGCGCACCGAGAGCACCGGCGGCAGGCGGCGGGCGGCGGTGCGCCAGGAGGCGCCGGCGTCGGCGGAAGCGAAGACCTCGCCGGAGGTGGCGCCGAAGTAGAGGCCGAGCGGCGAGCGGCCGTCGTGGCAGAAGGCCTGGCGCAGGACGGTGAGCCACGCGTCCCGCTGCGGCAGCCCGGCGGCCGCCGGCGACCAGCTCGCGCCGCCGTCGCCGGTGCGGTAGACGCGCAGCCGGCCCTCCGGCGTCACGCGGTCGACGTCGGCCACCAGCGGGATCACCCAGGCGCCCTCCGCGTCCTCCGGGTCGGCGACCAGCGGGAAGCCGAAGTCGGCGGGCAGGCCGCTGCCGGCGCCGACGTCGCGCCAGGTGGCGCCGGCGTCGTCGGAACGGTAGACGCCGCCGTGGAACTGCATGTAGAGCCGCTCGGGCCGCCGCGGGCTGCGCTCCATGTGGTGCACGCAGTACATGGTGGTGTCGGCGCGCGCCTCCTCGGGCACGTAGCGCGGCACCAGCCCCTCGACGCCCCAGCGCCAGCTCGCGCCGCCGTCCTCGGTGCGCCACACGCCGGCGGCGGAGATGCCCACCGCCAGCCGCCGCGGCTCGCCCGGCCAGGGGCAGATCGAGTGCAGTGCCAGGCCGCCGGCGCCGCCCTCCCAGGCCGGCCGGCTCGGCACCTCCCACAGCGCGCGGTTGAGCTGCCAGGTGGCGCCGTCGTCGCGGCTCTCGAACAGCGCCGCCGGCGCCACCCCGGCCCACAGCTGGCCCGGCAGCTCGCCGGGCTCGATCGACCACACGCGGGCGACGCTGGCGCCCGTGTCCTCGGGGAACGCCGGGCCGCCGGTCTGCTCCCAGTCGCCGCCGGGGAGGCGGCGGAACACCCGCGGCCCGTACTGGCCGTGGCTGACGCCGGCGAGCCAGGTGCCGCTGCGGCGGTCGACGGTGGCGAAGTCGACGTCCTGGCCGACGAAGGCGCGGTCGGCGATCTCGAGGTCGCCGCCGCGCGGGCCGCGCAGCACGAACAGGCCCTTGCGCGTGCCGACCAGCAGCTCCACCGCGTCGCCGCCGGCGGCCTCCTCCGGCCGGCCGCCGGAGATCGCCGGCACCACGTAGACGCGGTCGGAGGGGGCGAGCGCGGTGTCGAGGTCGGCGCGGGCGTCGTTGACGAAGACGGTGACGTGGGGGCGCAGCCGCCCCTGCTCGTCGGTCACCCAGCCGGCGAGCGGCGGGTGGCTGGCGACCAGGGCGGCGATGGCGTCGCCGACCGCGGCGGCGTCGACGTCGACGTCCGCCACCCCGGCGCGCGAGGCGAGCTGCGAGGGGAGGTGGATGGTGGGCATGGCGGTCTCCGTGGGGTTCTGGGGGTGGCGTACGCAGCGGCGGCCGCGAGGTTCCGGGCCGCAGCATCATAGCGCCGTGCCGCCCGCCAACCCCTTCCCGGTGCCCGCCGCCTACCGGGTGAACATCAACACGTGCCGCACGCCGCAGCCGAGGCGCGACAGGTCGTTGATCACCCGGTTGACGCCGACGAACAGGGTGCGGTTGTCCGGCGCCACCGGGCCGTTCGGCAGGAAGAACAGCCGCTCGAGGTCGGGCGTCTCGAGCGCTGAGTACGGCTGGCTCCAGCTCACGGCCTGGTCCCTGACGACGATCTTGAGGGCGCCGTCGCGGAGCTGCAGGTTGGCGGTGGCGAGGGTCTCGACGTCGGTCGGGTTGTCGGCGGCGCTGAACACGAAAAGCTGGTCGTCGACGACGTGCACCTCGGCGTTCTGGCCCATCGGCACGGAACCGGAGTCGCCGCCGAAGCCGTTGTTGGTGATCGAATCGCCGATGTTCAGGAAGTGGTCCTCAGGATCGCTGCCGAACTCGGCGATCACCTCGAGCCCGGTGCAGCCGGCGGGGAGGTCCACTCGCACCACCACTCCATGCTGCGGCGTGGGACACGTGGCGGACAGGTCGTCGAAGTCCCCGTGGTCGATCGGCGTCGTGCCGTCCTTGTACTGGTAGACGGCCGGGTTCGGGCAGATGGCCGCACCCTGGACGAGGTCGAGGTAGCAGATGAACGCGGGGCACTGGGCGGCCGCCGGTGGCGCGGCGACGACGAGCAGGGTGAGGACCATCAGGGTGGTGCGGACCTTGGACATAAGAGATCTCCTTTCGCGTGCCGGTCCAGGGCGGATCGGCCGTTGTTTGTGATGTTATTATTATACATGAGATAAAACTAAGTGATATGGCGAAATGTAGACGCGTTTCTCGATCACCGCTAACCTGGACGCCGCGGTGCGGCGATCCGTAGACGGAGGAGAATCCGATCCGGGAGGCCGATCCATGTGGCAAAAAGGTATTTACGCGCTGGTGCTGGCGCTGCTCTTCGCGCTCACCCTGCTCCTGCTGCCGCCGGAGCGTGCCGGGGCGCAGCGGGGCGAAGAGGTGGACGAGGTGCAGGTGGTGAACTTCCCCGAGGTGCAGAAGGTGGAGGGGCGGGTGACGGTGCCGCAGCCGGTGCCGGCGGCGGCCTTCGTCGAGTTGCCGGAGACGCTCGCCGTGCCGGCGGCGCGCGACGACACGTCGCAGCTCGTCGCCGCCGGCCGCATCGACGCCGCCGGCTGGCGGCACGCCGTTCTGTCGCTGGCCGGCGAGGCGCGCGGCCGCGGCGCCGGCGGCGAGGTGGGCGCCCTGCTGGTGCCGGACGTCGGCTTCGTCGCCGACGCCTTCCTCGACAACCGCGTGCTCTTCCCCCTGGAGGTCGAGGCGGCGATCGGCGCCGGCGCCCGCTGGGTGGAGTCGGAGCCCACCGAGGTCGCCCTCGCCTTCCCGCGTTACCGCGTCTACCTCTACAACACCTCGGAGCGCAGCGTCGCCGCGCGGCTGTACGTCCACCTGACGCAGTAGGTGGCGGGCGCGCCGGCACACGCCGCCGGCCGCGCCCGCCCGGGTGTCGCCCTGCCTACAGCCTGCCTACGCGTGCGCCGCCGCCGCCGTGCCGGAGCCGCGGTAGACCAGCGCCGCGACGATGCCGATCACCACGTGGGCGAAAATGCTGTAGACGATCTCGGTGCCCCACATCGTGCTGCTCATGTAGGTGACGCTGTAGTAGTAG
>CAZLBJ010000441.1:0-5420 GCA_964557755.1 uncultured Thermoanaerobaculia bacterium | reverse complement strand
CGCGCACCCGCACGTCCTGCGACTCGAAGATGCCGGTGACGGTGAAGATGCCGAAGCTCAGGCGCGCGTCGTTGGTGTCATCGTCGTTGGTGGCGTCGAAGATGTCCGGCGACTCGATGACCACCCGCACCTGCGGGTTGGGGCCGAACGGGTCGGTGCCGACGAGGTCGTCGAGGGCCAGCATGTCGGCCAGCGTCGACGACAGGTGGACGTGCTCGCGGCGCATGATCTCCGCCTGGTTGGCGGTGAGGTCGGGGCCGGGCACCGGCGCGTCCATCAGCTCGACGGTCACCCAGTCGACGCCCGGGGTGACCGGGGTTTCCGGACACTCGGCGGCCGCCGGGGCGGCGACGGCGAGCACCGCGACGGCGGCGGCGAGGGCGAAGAGGCTGCGGAAGAGGGTCTTGCGTGGCATGGCTCGTATCTCCAGTTCGGTTGGGGTGTCTTGGTGAAGAACGCCTTCAACTTGGAGATGCGCAGGACGCTGAAAGAACCCGACACGCATCTTGCAAGATCGCGCAGAAGACGGCCTGCGAGCCTGATAGACTGCCTTCGAGCCCGCCCCGCCCGCTCGCCGTAGCGGCCCGAACCAGCACCCGACCCGCTCCCCCAGCAGCCTCCGGCCGTACCCGAGAACCATCGACCGACGTCCACCACGAGGTCCCCACCATGACCACCACCTCCTTCGAGCTCTCGACCCCGCAGTCGCGCACCTTGCACGGCTTCCTCGACCTCCCCGCCGCCTCCCACCCGGCGCCGTGGCCGGTGGTCGTCGTCTGCCACGGCTTCAAGGGGTTCATGGAATGGGGCTTCTTCCCGCACGTCGCCCGCCTGCTGGCCGAGCGCGGCTTCGCGGCGGTGCGCTTCAACTTCTCCGGCACCGGCATGAAGCCGGGCGACGAGCGGGTGAGCGACCTGGCCGCCTTCCGCGACGACACCTACAGCCGCGAGCTCGAGGAGCTGCTGGCGGTGCTCGACGCCCTCGGCGAGGACGGCGACCTGCTGGACGCGCGCTTCGACCTCGACCGGCTGGGCCTCTTCGGCCACAGCCGCGGCGGCGCCGTGGCGCTGCTCGCCGCCGCCCACCGCGACCGGGCCGACTCCGTGGCGGCGCTGGTCACCTGGGCCGCCATCGCCTACGTCGACCGCTTCGACGACGAGCAGAAGAGCGAGTGGCACCGCCGCGGCACCTCGACGGTGGTCAACTCTCGCACCGGCCAGGAGCTGCCGCTCGGCCTCGGCCTGCTCGAGGACGTCGAGACCAACCGCCTGAAGCTCGACCTCGAGGCCGCCGCCGGCCGCCGCACGGCGCCGTGGCTGCTGGTGCACGGCCGCGACGACGAGAGCGTGCCGGTGTCCGAGGGCGAGAGGCTAGCCGCCGCCTCCTCCGGCGAGCACGAGCTGCTGGTGGTCGAGGACGCGGGCCACACCTTCGGAGCCGTCCACCCCTTCGCCGGGCCGACGCCGCAGCTCACCCAGGCGCTCAACGCCACCCAGGCGTGGTTCCGCGACCACCTCTCCGCCGAGGCGCGGGCGCGCCGGACCGCCGCCGCGGCCGGCCAGGAGACCGTCGAGGCCTGATCCGCGTGGGAAGGAGGCCCTCCTGGCCCCCCGCTTGCACCTTATTCTCGCGGCGAGATAAAGTAGCCGCAGAACCCACCGCGACGGGAGGCCGACATGCAGCGCGAGCCGGAGATCCTGTTCTGGGACGTCGACACCCAGATCGACTTCATGCACCCCACGGGCGCTCTCCACGTGCCCGGCGCCGAGGAGATCCTGCCGCTGCTGGCGCGCCTGACCGAGGCGGCGCGGCGGCACGGCGTGCCGGTGCTGGCCACCGCCGACGACCACCAACCGAGCGACGCCGAGATCAGCGATCACCCCGACTTCTCCACCACCTATCCGCCGCACTGCATGCACGGCACGCCGGGGCAGCGCAAGGTGGCCGAGACGCGCCGGCCGGAGGCCGTGGTGATCGGCCACCAGCCGCTGGCCGCCGCCGAGGTACGGCGCCGGGTGGCGGCGGCGCCGGACGCCGTCCTGCTGCTCAAGAAGCGCTTCGACGCCTTCTCGAACCCCAACACGGAGGCGGTCGTCGAGGCCATCGCGCCGCGGCGGGTCGTCATCTACGGGGTGGCGCTCGACGTCTGCAACCGCGCCGCCGTCGAGGGACTGTGGCGGCGCGGCCACCGGGACCTGACGGTGCTCACCGACGCCACCCGCGCCCTCGACCCGGAGGCCGGCGAGCGGCTGCTCGCCGACTGGCGCCGCCTCGGCGTCGAGCTCGCCACCGTCGACGAGGTGCTCGCCCACCTGCCGCAGCCGGTGCCGGCCTGAGGCGGCGGAAAGCTCAGCTCGCGAACGCCGCCAGCGCCGCCTCCGCCGACGGCAGGTCGGCGGCCACCCAGCAGGCGCCGGCGCGCTCGAGGTCGGCGGACGCCGTCCAGCCGGTGGCCACCGCCAGGCAGCGCAGCGAGTGGGCGCGGGCGCAGGCGACGTCCTCCACGCTGTCGCCGACGATCAGCACCTCCGAGGGCGCGAAGCCGCGGCCGGTGGCGGCGCGCGCCCGCGCCAGCGCCACCGGCGGCAGCTCGTGGCGCTGCACGCCGTCGTCGCCGAAGGCGCCGAAGGGGAAGAAGCGGTTGAGGTCGAAGTGCGCCAGCTTGACGCGCGCGCCGCGCCGCCAGTTGCCGGTGACCAGGCCGAGCGTCACGTCCGGCGCCGCGGCCAGCCGCTCGAGCAGCTCCACGACGCCGGGCAGTACCGCCATGCCGCGGCGCTCGAGGCGCCGTTCGAGGCGGTCGAGATAACGGTCGCGCATGCGCGGCAGCGCACGCCGCACCGCCTCCGGTTCGAGGCCGGCGGCGGTCATCAGGTCGAGCACGATGCGCGGATCGGTCTTGCCGGCGAACGAGTAGCCGTCGAGGTCGCCGGTGCGGCCGAACACTTCGCGCAGCGCGTCGGCGAACAGCGGCCGCACCTGCGGGCCGCAGGTGAGCAGCGTGCCGTCGACGTCGAAGAGGATCAGGCGCATGGCGGGACGTCCATCATAGCCGCCCGCGCGGCACGACGAGGAGGACGGCGGCGGCGGCGAGGCCGACGGCGAAGAGGACCAGGCCCCAGCGCCACGAGCGCGGCGCGTAGACCATCTCCACCTCGTGCGTCCCCTCGGGCACGACGGCGCCGAGGAAGGCGCCGTTGACGCGCAGCGGCGGCACCGCCGTGCCGTCGAGCGTCAGGCGCCAGCCGGGGATGGCCGGCTGGCTGGTGGCGAGCAGCGCCGGCGCCTCCGCCGTCACCCGGGCGCGCAGGCGCCGCGGCTCGACGGCGAGGGCGTCGAGGGTGGCCGGACCGCTGGGCAGCAGGCGGCCGCCGGATGGAGAGACGGCGCCGGGTGGAGCTCCGACATCGAGGCCGCTCACCGTCACCCGCTCGGCGAAGTCGTCGATCCGCGCCGCCGCCGCCAGCGCCTCCTCAGGCGTGGCGTGCGCCTCCACCCGCGGCGGCAGGAAGGCGCGCGGCAGGGCGCGCGGGTTCTCGTAGACCAGCGCCCCCTGGTCGAGGTAGGCGACCTCCACTCCCTGCCGCCGCCCCGACCGCGGGTGCTCGAAGACGAAGCGGGCGCCGAGGAAGGCCAACGCTGGGTGCGCCGGGTCGAGCAGGCGCGGCCAGCCGGCGGCCGACGGCTCGCCGGCCAGCGCCAGGAACTCGGCGTACGGGGCGAAGGTCATCGGGTCGTAGGCGCGCACCTCCGCCAGCCCGAAGAACGCCGCCGAGTGCGGCACCAGCGCCGCCTCCAGACCGGCGACTCGGTAGCCGAGAGGGCCTGCCGCGTCCAGCTCGCCGGCGACGAAGCGGGTGGCCAGCGTCTCCGGGTAGAAGCCGGTGGGGCCGACGGCGGGAACCCAGCCGGCGAGCAGCGCCACCCGCGGCAGGAGAAGCACGCCGACGAGGAGCGGCGCGGCGAGCCGCCAGCGCGGCGGCACGGCGAGGAGGAGCAGCAGCGCGGCGGCGAGCGGCGCCCACTCCCAGGCGGTGACCTCGAAGCGGGCGAACGGCGGCACGCCGGCCGCCCAGGCGAGGGCGAGAGAGACGAGGACGGCGGCCAGGAGAGCAGCGACGCGGAAGCGAACCGTCGTCGCGGAGACGAGACGCGAAAAGACCGAAGAGGGGGGAAGGGGCGCGGCCGCGGCCTGCGGCGCGGAGGCGGACCCCTTTCGCTGCGGCCGTCCCGCGGCGGCAGCCAACGGCGCGACGGACTCGACGGCTGCCGGTTCGGCGCCGGCAGCCGCGACACGGGCTGCGGCCGAGTCACCGCCCGGTGCCGCGGCCGGCCGGCCGGCCGCGCCCCAGGCGTCGCCGCCGAGGGCGGCGAGGAGGGGGACGGCGAGCGCCCACCACAGGGAGAGGCGCTTGAGCAGCGACTCGCGGAGCAGCGGCACGGCGCCGAAGGGGCGGGAGATGCCGGGCAGGTGGACCGAGACGGCGAGGCCGAGGAGGCCGAGGGCGAGCAGGGCGAGGGCCAGCCGCCGCCGGCGGCGGTCCGGGGCAGCGAGGGCGAGCAGGGCGACGAGCAGCGCCGCCGCGCCCAGCGAGCCGCCGGCCAGCTCGGCGAGGTTCTCCGGCCCCGTCCAGGTGCCGTCGCGCGGGTCGCCGAGGGCGAACACCGCCGTGGCCGGCCGCAGCCGCTCGAACGCCTGCTCCAGCGGCACCTCGACCACCGTCCCCGAGTCCCGCCGCAGCACCCACTCGCTCGACACCCGCAGGTTGTCGACGAACGGCAGCAGCAGCGGCGCCGCCAGCAGGGCCGCCAGCAACGCCGCCGCGGCGCCCCAGCCGACGACCCGCGGCAGGCGGACGCCACGAGCTACCTCCCCAGCGTCGTCCGGCTCCGCCCGCGCCCGGCCACTCCCAGCCGACGCGCGTGCCAGAGCCTCCCCACCTTCGCCACGGCCCCGCAGGCTCCACCGCCCTTTCTTCCCTTCGCCGATCTGTCGACGTTCATCCGACCACGCCACCACGCCGGCCACCAGCACTCCGAACAGCAGCGCATGCAGCAACGTCTCGGGATGCCCGCCCGCCACCGCCACCGCGCCGGCCACCGCCAGCCCCACCGCCGCCCGCGGCCCGGGCGCGCGCACCAGCCCGACCAGCGCCAGCAGCACCCACGGCACCGTCGCCGCCACCAGCGAGTGCGGGTGGAGGCGCCACACCTGGAGGAACCCGCACCCCAGCCACACCGCCGCCGCCGCCAGCGGCGCCAGCAGCGCCTCGGCGCCGCCCTCCCCAGCCTCTCTCGGCTCTCTCGGCTCTCTCCGCCGCCGCAGCAGCGCCCGCGCCAGCAGGAACATCCCCCACGCCGCAACCAGCAGCCGCGCCGCCTGCGAGAAGGTCGCGGCGCGGAAGCCGGGCAGCAGCCG
>CAZLBJ010000440.1:0-5210 GCA_964557755.1 uncultured Thermoanaerobaculia bacterium | reverse complement strand
CTCGAGCCCCACCGTGGTCTTGAAAGCGGCGAACAGAGCCAAGGCGGTGAGCGCCGCCGAGCCGATGGCGAAGCCCTTGCCGATCGCCGCCGTGGTGTTGCCCACCGCGTCGAGCTTGTCGGTGCGGGCGCGCACCTCCGGTCCCAGGTGCGCCATCTCCGAGATGCCGCCCGCGTTGTCGGCGATCGGCCCGTAGGCGTCGACCGCGAGCTGGATGCCGGTGGTCGACAGCATGCCGAAGGCGGCGATGGCGATGCCGTAGAGGCCCGCCTGGTCGAAGGCCACCAGGATCGCCGCCACCAGGACGATGACGGGAAGCGCCGTCGAGCGCATGCCGACCGCCAGGCCGCCGATGATGTTGGTGGCGACGCCGGTGCGCGAGTCGTCGGCGATCGACTGCGCCGGGCCGCGCGCCTCGGAGGTGTAGTACTCGGTGATGAAGCCGATGGCGACGCCGGCCACCAGCCCCGCCACGGTGGCGAAGACGATGCCGTTGGCGCCGAAGGTGGTGACGCCGACGGTGTACAGCGTGTCGCCGAGCAGCCAGCGGGCCACCGCCCAGGTGGCGAGCAGCATGACGACCGCCGCCGACACCGTGCCGGCATGCAACGCCCGCGACGGGTCGCCGCCCTCGCGGGTGCGCACCAGGAAGGTGCCGCCCAGCGACACCACGATGCCGACCGCGGCGAGCAGTAGCGGCAGCAGCACCAGCAGCGGCGTGTAGGAGTCTCCGTCGAGCGTCGTGGCGCTGACGCCGAGCACCAGGGCGCCGACGATGGCGCCGACGTAGGACTCGAAGAGGTCGGCGCCCATGCCGGCCACGTCGCCCACGTTGTCGCCCACGTTGTCGGCGATCACCGCCGGGTTGCGCGGGTCGTCCTCGGGGATGCCCGCCTCCACCTTGCCCACCAGGTCGGCGCCGACGTCGGCCGCCTTGGTGTAGATGCCGCCGCCGACGCGGGCGAACAGCGCGATCGAGCTCGCCCCCAGCGAGAAGCCGGAGAGCACGGTGACGACGCGCAGCAGGTTCTCCTGCGGCGTGCCGTCGACAAACAGCCCGCTGTAGAGGATGAAGAGCAGCGACAGGCCGAGCACGCCGAGGCCGACCACCGCGAAGCCCATCACGGCGCCGCCCGAGAAGGCCACCCGCAGGGCGCCGTTGAGCCCGGTGCGCGCCGCCGCCGAGGTGCGCACGTTGGCCTTGGTGGCGACGCGCATGCCGATGAAGCCGGCGAGCGCCGAGCAGAAGGCGCCGACCGCCACCGACAGGCCGACCAGCGCGGAGCTGCCGGGCTGGGCGGCGCTGGCCCACGCCAGCAGGCCGGCGACGACGACGACGAAGACGGCCAGCACGCGGTACTCGCGGCCGAGGAAGGCCATGGCGCCGTCGCGGATGTGGCCGGCGATGACCTGCATCTCGGCGGTGCCGGCGTCCTGCTTGGCGATCCAGGCGCTGCGCAGCCAGGCGTAGAACAGGGCCAGGGCGCCCGCCGCCGGGATCAGGTAGACGAGGGTCTGCGACATCGGGGTTCTCTCCTCCTCGAGCGTGTTATCTCAATCAGCGGTGTTATCGAAATCACTGTGCTGCACGTTGAATCGTCGCATCGCGGCCTCGACGCCCTCGTCGAGCCACGCCTCGCAGGCGTCGGCGGCGCGCCGCACCATGTCCTCGGCGGCCTCCAGCTCGCCGGCGGCGAACGGCGCCAGCACGAAGCCCACCAGGTCCGCCGGCGGCTCCGCCGGCGCGATCCCCAGCCGCAGCCGCGGCACCCGGTCGCTGCGCAGCTCCGCGATCACCGACTCGAGGCCGCGGTGGCCCGCCGGGCTGCCGCCCGGGCGCAGCCGCAGCCGGCCGAGCGGCAGCGCCACCTCGTCGTAGACCACCAGCAGGTCCTCGAGCTCGAAGCCGTAGCGCTCCACCAGGCAGCGCGCCGCGAAGCCGCTGCGGTTCATCCAGGTGTGCGGCTGCGCCAGCACCAGCCCCTCGCCGGCCCGCCGCCCGACGGCGGCGTTGCACTCCGTCGCGTCCAGCCGCACGCCGCGCCGCCGGGCGAGCTCGTCGACCACCCGGAAGCCCAGGTTGTGGCGCGTCGCGGCGTAGGACGCGCCGGGGTTGCCGAGGCCGAGGACCAGCCGGCGCCGGGGCTCGGGCGAGGGGGTCAGCCCTCGTCCTCCTCCCCGCCTTCCTCGGCCTTGCCGCGGCCGACCACCTCGGGCTCCTCGCGCTCGGCCTCGATCAGCATCTCCTCGGCTTCCTCCTCCTCGGCCTCGACGGCCAGGCGCGGGGCGACCACGGAGGCGATCACCCGGTCGCGGTCGGTGAGCAGCTCGACGCCCTCCGGCAGCGGCAGGTCGCCGGCCTCGACGTGCTGGCCGATGTGCAGCTCGCTGACGTCGAGCTCGAGCTGGCGCGGGATGTCGCCGGGCAGGCAGGAGACCTCGACCTCGCGGTTGACGTAGTCGAGGATGCCGCCCTCGTTGTGCACGCCGAAGGGCTCGCCGGCCAGCTCGACGTGCACCGACACCTGCACCTTGGCGGCCATGTCGATGCGCAGGAAGTCGACGTGGACGATCTCGCGCGTGATGGGGTCGACCTCCAGCTCCTTCACCATGCAGTTGCGCTGCTTGTCGCTGCCGGCGAGCTTGAGCAGGAAGACGGCGTTCTCGCGGCCGGCCTGCTTGATCAGCTCGATCAGCGCCCGGCGCGGCACGGTGATGGCCTTGGACTCGCGGCCGCCGCCGTAGACGACGGCGGGGATCATTCCGGCGCGGCGCAGGCGGCGGGCGGCGCCGCTGCCGACCTCCTCGTCGCGGGACTGCACTTCGATGGTCATCTCACTCATGGGGTGGTTTCCTTGGTCGTCCTCAGACGAAGAGCGAGCTCACCGAGCTGTGCTCGTGGATGCGGCGGATGGCCTCTCCGAGCAGCGGGGCGACGGTGAGCGGTTCGAGCTTGCTGCAGTTGCTGAGCTTGTCTTCCAGCGGCGTGGTGTTGGTGACCAGCACCTTCTCGAGCGAGCTTTTCTCGATGCGCTCCAGCGCCGGCCCCGAGAGGACGGCGTGGATGCCCACCGCCAGCACCCGCTCGGCACCCTTCTCCTTGAGCGCCTCGACGGTCTTCACCAGCGTGCCGGAGGTGTCGATGATGTCGTCGATGATCAGGGTGTTGCGGCCCGCCACCTCGCCGATGACGTTCATGATCTCGGCCTCGTTGGGGCCGGTGCGCCGCTTGTCGACGATGGCCAGCGAGGCGCCCATGCGCTTGGCGATGGCGCGCGCCCGCTCGACGCCGCCGGCGTCCGGCGACACGATCACCAGGTCCGGCACGTCGAGGTGGCGCACCGCGTCGAGCACCACCGGGGCGGCGAACAGGTGGTCCACCGGGATGTCGAAGAAGCCCTGGATCTGCGAGGCGTGGAGATCCATCGTCAGCACCCGGTCGGCGCCCGCCTTCGACAGCAGGTCGGCCACCAGCTTGGCGGTGATCGGCACCCGCGGCTGGTCCTTCTTGTCCTGCCGCGCGTAGCCGTAGTAGGGGATCACCGCCGTCACCCGCGATGCCGAGGAGCGCTTGAAGGCGTCGAGCAGGATGAGCAGCTCGACCAGGTTCTCGTTGACCGGCGCGCTGGTCGGCTGCACCACGAAGATGTCGGAGCCGCGCACGTTCTCGCCGATCTGGCAGAACGTCTCGCCGTCGGAGAAGTTGTAGGCGATGATGTTGCCCGCCGGCAGGTTCAGGTAGGCGCAGATCTCCTGCCCCAGGGCCGGGTGGGCACGTCCGCTGAAGATCTTCAGTTCACCGAGCATTCATCTCACCGGGCAGTGGTCGCGGCAGGGGCGTCTAGAATGGGAATCGTAGGGCGGGTCGCGGGCGGGGTCGGGGTAGGCGTTGGCTGGGGCGGCAGGATTCGAACCTGCGAATGCCGGATCCAAAGTCCGGTGCCTTACCACTTGGCGACGCCCCAGTGGCTCGGACCGGCCCTAGCTTAGCGTCTCGCGCGGTTCGCTCGGCGCGTTACGAGACGCTCCAGAACGAATCGCGCAGGTGCAGCTCCTGGACCTCCTGCAGGCTCTTCTCCTCGCCCTCCTTGTCGGGCTTGCCGGAATGGTTGCCGGCGGCGGCCTGCGGCGGAGCGGCGTCGGCGCCGGCCGCCGCCATCGCCGCCGGCGCCTCGAGGGCCGGCCGGGCGGCGGGCGGCGGAGGGGCGGAGGCCGCGGTGTCGGACGGCGGCGGGGCGGCCGGCTCCTCGCCGCCCGCGTCCGCCGGCTCCTCCGCCGTCGCCTCGAGATCGGCGAAGGCGCGCGCCGGCGCCGGCAGCGACTCGCCGCGCTCGGCCAGCACCCGCTCGTACTCCTGCACCACCTGGATCTCGATCATCTGCCGCGTCTCGTTGTTCAGCGGGTGGGCGACGTCCTTGAACTCGCCGTTCTTCTTCTTGCGGCTGGGCATGCTGATGAACAGCCCGTCCCGGCCCTGGATGATCTTGATGTCGTTGACCATGAAGCAGCGGTCGAAGACGATCGACACGAACGCCTTCAGCTTCTCTTCGTTGACCGGGAATACCTTGACTTCGGTGATCTCCATGTCGGCCTGCCTCCCCTCACCCTGGTGCAATCCTATGCCGGGCGGCGGGGCGAGTTCCGGCCACTCGAGAAACGGAAGGCGCATGCTGCGCCGGCCCCCTCCAGTGCGGCGGGACCCGGCGCCGTCCCACTCCCTTCGGCGGGAGGTCCCATGGACGGCGACCCGGCCGCTCGCGTCGTTCGCCGGCGGCGAAAGGTCGATTATAGGGCCTGCCGCTCGCGCACACCAATCCGGGCGCCGCGACCGAGGGCGCTGATGGTAGAGGCGGCGGCTTGGCGTGTCAACCGCGGCGGGGCCTCAGCGCGGCCTCAGCCCCCCTGGTAGGCGGTGGCGCAGTCGATCCGGCGGTAGTCGGCGGGGACCTGCGGCGCGGGGAGGGCCGCCGCGTCGCCGGGAGCCGGCGCGGGCAGCGGCTCGCGCAGCGTCTCGCGCCAGCGGAGCTGGCTGCCGCGCACGCGGTCGGAGAGGAAGGCTTCGCCGTCGCGCAGCAGCCACCAGGCGACCGCCTCGCCGTCCTCGAACAGGGTCCAGGCCGCCGGCCGGCCCGCCGCGAGGCGCGCCGTCCAGCGGCGGCCGGCGGCGTCGCGGTAGGCGAGGCGGCTGCCGCCATCGGAGTCACCGGCGC
>CAZLBJ010000439.1:0-2625 GCA_964557755.1 uncultured Thermoanaerobaculia bacterium | reverse complement strand
GGCGACCGATCCGCCGTTCTGGATCGACATCGAGCTCGCCTTGCCGGAGCTCGCCTTCGTCGCCGGCCTGGCCCTGGTGGCGGCGCTCCTCGCCGGCCTGGCGCCGGCGCTGCAGGGCTCCGGCGTGCGCTTCAACGAGGTCCTCAAGGACGAGAGCCGCGGTTCGTCCGGGTTGCGGGTGGGGCGCTTCAGCCGCGGCCTGGTGATCGTCGAGGTGGCCCTGTCGTGCGGCCTGCTGGTCGCCGCCGGGCTGATGATCCGCAGCGTCACCAACCTCAGGACCCTCGACTACGGCTTCGCCGCCGAGGAGGTGCTGGTCAACCGCATCGGCCTGTTCGAGGGCGACTACCCGGACGAGGCGTCGCGGCTGCGCTTCTTCGACGAGGTGCGGGAGCGGGTGGCGGCGCTGCCCGGCGTCGAGGCCGCGGCGCTCACCACCTCGCCGCCCGGGCTCGGCACCGGCGGCGGGCGGGTGGAGATTGAGGGGCGCGACTACCCGCGCCCGCAGGACGTGCCGTTCACCCGCCAGGCGGTGGTCACCCCCGGCTTCTTCGACACCTTCGGCGTGCGCCTCGCGCAGGGGCGCGACTTCGACGCTCGCGACCGCAGCGGCGCGCCGCCGGTGGTGATCGTCAACCAGTCGTTCGCCGGCCGCCACCTCGACGGCGGCGAGGCCCTCGGCCGCCGCGTCCGCTTCGGCGGCGCCGAGGCCGGCGAGCCGTGGCGCACCATCGTCGGCGTCGTGCCCGACATGGCGATGGGCGGCCTCACCGACGACGAGCAGGACGGCGCCTACCTGCCGCTGGCGCAGAACGACGCGCAGTTCATCACCGTCGCCGTGCGCACCGCCGGCGAGCCGCGGGCCCTCGCCGAGCCGGTGCGCGGGGCGGTGCAGGCGGTCGACCCCGACCTGCCGCTCTACTTCGTCGACTCGCTGAACGGCCTGATCGCCCGCAACAACTGGTTCTACGGCGTCTTCGGCTCCCTCTTCATGGTCTTCGGCGTCGCCGCGCTGTTCCTCGCCACGGTGGGGCTCTACGGCGTCATGGCCTTCTCGGTGAGCCGCCGCACGCACGAGGTGGGCATCCGCCTGGCGCTCGGCGCGCGGCCGGAGCAGGTGGTGCGGCTGATCTTCCGCCAGGGAGCGCTGCAGCTCGGCGTCGGCCTGCTCGCCGGCCTCGGGCTGGCGCTGGTGCTGTCGCGCGGGCTGGAGATGATCCTCTTCCGCGTCGAGCCGTGGGACGTGTCGATCTTCGCTTCGGTGGCCGCCGTCCTCGCCGCCGCCGGCGCCGCCGCGTGCCTGCTGCCCGCCCGCCGCGCCGCCCGCGTCGACCCGGCGGTGGCGCTGCACCACCACTAGCCGCGATCCGCGCGCGCGGCGCGCGCGATTCAGCACCCTCGCAAGATCGGCGACCCGGGCGCCGGTCTTGCATTTCCCTTGGCACGATGTTCATCCTGTGCGAAGATAGCCGCACAGCCATGCGTAAATACGAAGCCGACGGCCCGAACCTGTCCCGGGAGGACCACGCATGAGCCCCAGCGAGCCATCCTCGGCGGCCGGTCCGCGACCGCTGGACGAGCCGCCGGACCATCCGCTCGACCACTTCGTCAGCGAGTTCCGCCAGGCGGTGCTCGCCTGCCGTGCCGACAACTGGCGCCTCGGCTACGAGATCCTCACCCGTCTGGCGCCGCAGACCCGCCCCAAAGAATCCCTCCCCGGCGTCTTCTACTCCTACCTCGGCGTCGCCATCGCCCGCTGCGAGGGGCGCAAGCACGACGGCGTGGAGCTGGCGCGCTACGCCCTGCGCCTGCAGCCGCGCGAGCCCGACAACTACTGCAACATGGCGCTGCTCAGCGTCACCCTCGGCCGCCGCCGCGAGGCGCTGCGCTGGATCGAGAAGGGGTTGCGCTACGACCCGCGCCACCGCCGGTTGCTCGAAGTGCGCGAGTCGCTGGGCATCCGCCGGCGGCCGCCGCTCCCCTTCCTGCCGCGCTCGAACCCGCTCAACGTGATCCTCGGCCAGATCGTCCACCGCCTGCGGCACTGGCGCGACGAACGGCACGAGCGGCGCGACGAGCGGCGGGAGATCGAGCAGGCCGCGGCGGCGGCGAAGGCGCGGCGCTCGCAGGTCTGAGCGCGGCGTCAGGCGACGCCGCCGCCGCTACCAGCTCCACGCCGCGCCGCCCTGCACGGCCTGGTCAGCGGCCGTGGCCCTCGCCCTCGCCGTGCCCATGGCCCTCGCCGTGGCCCTCGTGCCCGGACGCTCCGTCGCCCTCGCCCGCGCTCATCTGGATGGCGGAGACCTCGATGGCGTCGCCGTCGAGCTCGCCGTTCACCACCACCTCATAGCCGAGGTGCTCGGCCGCCATCTCCTGGTCGGAGAGGCGGTAGGTCTTCTCGTCGTCCGGGGTGTAGAGCACCAGCGCGGCGCCGTCCTGGTGGCACTTGCGGGCGCAGGCGGCGTGCTCGGCCTTGGCGCCCTTGGCGCCGCAGTTCTCGTCGGTGATCCAGCCGGTCCAGGTGGCGCTCTCGGCGCCCGCCGCCGCCGGCAGGGCGAGGACGGCCAGCAGGGTCAGGAGGGCGGCGCAACTCGTCAGCAGGGTTTTCCGCATCTTCGTCTCCTC
>CAZLBJ010000438.1:0-3965 GCA_964557755.1 uncultured Thermoanaerobaculia bacterium | reverse complement strand
GGAGGCCTTCGACCTCGGCGACCGCGTGGCCGTCCTCCACCGCGGCCGCCTCGACCAGGTCGGCACGCCGGAGGAGCTCTACGAGCAGCCGGCGACGCGCTTCGTCGCGACCTTCGTGGGGCGGGCGTCGGTGCTGCCGGGAACGGTGGTGGAGACGGCGACGCCGGCGGGCGACGAGGTTCGGGTCGAGGTGGCGGGGACCGGAGTTGCCTGGAATGCGATGCCCGGGGCAGGCGGGACGAACCCCTCGCCGTGAGGGGAGGGCGATGAGGTCGGTGCCGGCGATGCCGGGGTGGAGCTGGTGGTGCGGCCGGAGGCGCTGGCGTTCGTCGCCGCCGGGGCGGAGGGCGCGCTGGCGGGCCGCGTTGCCGGGCGCCGTTACGCCGGGCCGGCGACGCTGTACCGGGTCGCGCTCGACGCCGGCCTCGAGGTCGAGGTGGCCGTCGCCGAGCGCCGCCTCGCCGCCGGCAACGAGCCCGCCGCCCGCGAGGGCGACGCGGTGCACATTGCGCCGCGCCAGGAGGGACCGGCGCCCCGCGCCTTCCCGGCCGCCGCCGGCCCCCGCGAGGACCCCTCGTGAGCGCCGCCCCCGGCCGCCCCGGGACGCCCGCCTCTTCTCCCTTCGCCGAGCCTTTTTCCGACTTGTGCGCCGAAATCGCCCCGCGCGACACGTCCGACCCGCCGCCCTCCCGCCGCCCCCGCCGCGCCGCCTTCGCGCCGCGGAAGCTCCCCTATCTCGTCGTCGCCGCCGTCCTCCTCTGGCTGGTCGGCTACCCGCTGCTCATCACCTTTCTCGAGGCCCTCGGACTCGGCTCCAGCCTCACCGCCGGCCCGGACCTCTCCGGCTTCGCCGAGTTCGCGGGACGCGGCGACGAGTGGCTCGCCCTCTGGCGCACCCTGTGGATTTCCGCCGCCTCGGTGGTCCTCTCGGCGCTCGTCGGCGTGCCGCTCGGCTTCGTCTTCGAGCGCACCGAGTTCCCCGGCCGGCGCCTGCTCGGCGGCCTCGTCGCCCTGCCGGTCGCCCTGCCGCCGCTGGTCGGCGTCATCGCCTTCCTCTTCCTCTACGGCGAGAGCGGCTTCGTCTCGCGCGCCGTGCAGGCCGCCCTCCGGCTCGACGGGGCGCCCTGGCGGCTCGGCGGCGCCGGGGCCATCCTGCTCGTCCATGCGTACTCCATGTACGTGTACTTCTACCTCTTCACCCGCGCCGCCCTCGCCCGCCTCGACGCCGCCCTGCTGGAGGCCGCCGCCTCGCTCGGCGCCGGCCGCTGGCGCAGCTTCCGCCGCGTCACCCTGCCGCTCTTGCGCCCGGCGCTCGCCGGCGCCGCCATCCTCACTTTCATGACCTCGCTGGCGTCGTTCTCGGCGCCCTACATCTTCGGCGGCGGCTTCCGGGTGATGACGACGCAGATCGTCTTCTCGAAGCTCAACGGCGACGTGCTGATGGCGCAGGTCGAGACCGTGGTGCTGGCGCTGGTGGCGCTCACCGGGCTGGTGGCCATGCAGTGGGCCGACCGCGCCGTCTCGACGCGCGGCGCGGTGCGCGGCGTGGCACCGGCGCGGGCCAGCGTCGGCGGCCCGGCGGCCCGCGCCGCGGCGGCCGCCGCCGGCTGGACGTTGGCGGTGGTGCTGCTGCTGCCGCACGCCACCGTGGTGCTGATCTCCTTCGTGCCGCCCGGCACCTGGACGCGCGAGGCGCTGCCGCCCGTCTTCTCGCTGGGCAACTACGGCCGCGTCTTCGCCGGCGCCGAGCAGCTCCGCCCGGTCGTCAACTCGCTGTGGATGGCGCTCGCCGCCACCGCCGCCGCCGTCGCCCTGGGGCTCGCCACGGCGCGCGGCGCGGTGCTCCACGGCGGCCGCCTGGGGCGCGCGCTGGAGGGGCTGATCGCCCTGCCGTGGGCGGTGCCGGGGACGGTGTTCGCCGTCGCCCTTGCCACCACCTTCAGCGTCTCGGCGCCGTGGGCCGGACGCTTCGTCCTGATCGGCACGCCGCTCATCCTGCCGCTCGCCTACCTGCTGCGCAACCTGCCGCTCACCGGCCGCGCGGCGCTGTCGGGCCTCGGCCAGCTCGACCCGGCGCTCGAGGAGGCGGCGGCGTCGCTCGGCGCCGGGCGCTGGCGCACGCTGCGCCGCGTCGTGGTGCCGCTGGTGCGGCCGGCGCTCGCCGCCGGCGCCGCGCTCGCCTTCATCACCGCGCTCGGCGACTTCGTGACCTCGATCGTCCTCTACACCTACGACACGCGCCCCATCTCGATGGAGATCCTCGGCGCCCTGCGCATGCAGGAGCTGGGGGTGGCCGGCGTCTACGGCGTGCTGCTCACCGTCGCCGGCGCCACCGCCTTCGCCCTGTGGGGGCGCGGCGAGGTGCGCGGATGAGGGGGGCGCGGTGATCGGCAACGGCACCCGCAGCCTGGCCTCGATGCGCCGCATCTGGGTGCTGATGGGCACCGTCTTCGTCGACATGATCGGCTTTTTGGTGGTGCTGCCGCTCTTGCCCTACTACGGCGAGCGCTACGGCGCCAGCGAGAGCCTGATCGGCCTGCTGATCGCCATCTTCGCCTTCGCGCAGCTCACCAGCGCGCCGCTGTGGGGGCGGCTGTCCGACCGCCTGGGGCGGCGGCCGGTAATCCTCGGCAGCCTGCTGCTCTCCGCCGCCGCCTTCGTCCTCTTCGGGCTCACCGCGCGCATCCCGGGCGAGACGGCGTCGCTGGCCGTGCTCTTCGTGTCGCGCTTCATCCAGGGCGTGGGCGGTGGCACCACCGGGGTGCTGCAGGCCTACGTCTCGGACTCGGTGGCGCCGGATCAGCGCACCCGCGCCCTCGGCTGGGTCACCGCCGCCACCAGTGCCGGCGTCATGCTGGGGCCGTTGGTCGGCTCGCTGGCGGTGCGCCTGGGCGACGAGGCGCCGGGCTACGTGGCGGCCGGCCTCTGCCTGCTCAACTTCCTCTCCGCCTGGCTGCTGCTGCCGGAGTCGATCGGCTCGGACGGCGGCGTACGCCGCGAGGAGGTCGAGGAGGGCCCCGAGGCGGCGGTGCCGCGGCCCGGGCTGCGCCGCGCCATCGCCAGCGTCCTGATGCACCCGGCGGCCGAGCGCTCGCGGCTGATCTGGACCTACGCTTTCGGCATGATGGCGTTCATGGCGATGAACGGCGTCATCGTGCTCTACCTCGACCACCGCTTCGGCGTCGCCGAGGAGCAGATCGGCTGGTTCTACACCTACGTCGGCGGCGTCTCCCTGCTCATGCGGGCGCTGCTCCTGGGGCCGATCAACGAGCGCCTCGGCGACGTCGCCACCCTGCGCGTCGGCGCCCTGTGCCTGTGCCTCGGCCTCGCCGTGATGCCGCTGCCGGGCTCGGTGTGGGGTCTGGCGGGGGTGGTGCTGCTGGTGCCGGTGGGGACGGCGCTGCTCTTCCCGGCCACCACCTCGCTGGTGTCGCGCCACTCGCTGCGCGGCGACACCGGGCAGGACCTCGGCGTCCAGCAGGCCTTCGGCGGCGTCTCGCGGATGGTCGGGCCGATCTGGTCGACCGCCGTCTTCCAGCACGTCGGCTGGTCGGCGCCGTTCTGGGTGGCGGCGGTGCTGATGGCCGGCGCGGTGGCCATCTCGCTCGGCGTCCACGGCGGCGGCCGCGAGCGGCAGGCGGCGCCGGAGACCCCGCCGCCGGAGCCCGTCGAGCCCGCCTGACGGCGCGGGCGCCACGCTCTGCCGGCGCGCTAGGATCGGCCGGAAAGGAGGACCGACCTTTGATCAAGCTGCGCTTTCGCATCGTGCTGGGCCTCGCGCTGGCCCTCTTCCTCGCCCGCCCCGCCGTCGCCGACGAGGGGATGTGGTTGTTCAACGAGTTCCCCGAGGACCTCTTCCGCGACCGCTACGGCTTCGCCCCCTCGGAGGAGTGGCTCGACCAGGTGCGCACCGCCGCGGTGCGCTTCAACAACGGTGGCTCCGGCTCGTTCGTGTCGCCGGAGGG
>CAZLBJ010000437.1:0-8879 GCA_964557755.1 uncultured Thermoanaerobaculia bacterium | reverse complement strand
AGCGGCCGCCAGGTGCCGGCGGTCTCCCAGGCACCGCGCGGCGGCTGGTAGACGTCGGTGGCGCGGCTGTGCACCACCGCGCGCGGCTCGCCGGCGAAGGCGAGCGCGGTACCGAGGGCGGCGCAGCAGGCGAGGAAGAGGTCGGCGTGCACCCAGAAGGCGTAGGCGAAGGTCACCGACGCGAAGCACGACACCGCCACCCACAGCGCCGCCGCCGGCCCCACCCGCCGCTCCAGGACGCGGGCTGCGGCGATGGCGGCGAGCGCCAGCAGCAGCGCGTTGGCCACCAGCGGCCCGCGCACCGGCGCCAGGCGCACCGCCGGCGAGATGGCGAACGCGTAGAGGAAGCTCTTGCCGTAGGTGAGGTCGACGCCGCCGTTGCGGCTCTGCAGGATCAGCCCGTCGGGCCGCGTCCCCCAGTGCTCGACGAAGCGGTCGAAGTCGGCGCGCTCGTAGGCCAGGTCGGCGTCGAAGGCGAGGCTCGCCGCCTGCATGGCGTAGGTCGCCTCGTCGCCGATCAGCGACGGCCAGGTGGCGCGGTCGGCGGTGGCGGCGAGGAGCATGACGAGGGCGAGCAGCAGCAGCAGCACGCCCCAGCCGAGGCCGCGGACGACGGCGCCAGGCCGGCGGCCGCCGACCGTCGCCTGGTAGCGCGCGCTCACCGCAGCTCCCCCTCCCAGCGCAGCGGCCCGGGACGGCGGCCGGCGGCGCCGCCCCAGTCGTCGAAGACGACCGGCTCGATCACCAGCCGCGCGGCGCCCGGCGGCCGGCGCAGCCCGAAGGGCACCGTCGCCTCGCCGCCGGGCGGCACGTCGCGCGGCAGCAGCAGCCAGGGGCGGCCGGCCTCGAGCTCCTGGCCGCGCGTGCCGGTCAGCGACACGGCGAAGGCGACACCGCCGGGGCCGCGGCGGGCGGCGAGCCAGCGGGCGCGGCCGCGGTTGGCGAGGCGCAGCAGCAGGCGGCGGCGCTCGCCGGCCGGCCACTCGTCGCCGTCGCCGCCGAGGCCCTCGACGGACATCTCGCCGTCCAGCCGGTGCCAGGTGGCGGAGGTCGGCGGCGGCGGCTCGGGCGGCGGCGGCGCCTCGCCGGCGGCCACCGGCGGGCGGCGCGAGGCGAGCTCGGCGCAGGCGGCGGCGACGGCGGCGGCGGCGGCGGCCGGCGCGTGGTGCAGCGCCACGTGGTCGCGCGCCGCCTGGCCCATGGCGCGCAGCCGCTTCGGGTCGGCGAGCAGCGCCGCGGCGGCGGCGGCCAGCCCCGCCTCCTCACCGTCGCCGAGCGGCACCCGCAGCACCGCGGCGGCCGGCAGCTCGCGGAACTGCGCGTAGTCGGAGACCAGCGCCGGCCGCCCGGCGGCGAGCAGGCGCAGCAGCGAGGCCGAGGTCTCCCCCGCCGTCGGGTAGCGCAGGTTGAGCGCCAGGTCGCAGGCGGTCAGCGCGCGGCCGAAGGTGGCGGCGTCGACGAAGCCGGTGACGTGGACGCGGCCGGCGACGCCGGCGCGCCGCGCCTCGCCTTCGAGGTCGACGTGCGGCGACACATCGCCGACCACCAGCAGCCCGGCGCCGACGAGCTCCGGCCGGGCCAGGGCGCGCACCGCGGCGAGGGTGCGCTTGATCGGCGTCTGGAAGCCGAAGGAGCCGAGCAGCGGCCGGTCCTCGGGCAGCCCCAGGGCGCGGCGGGCGGCGCGCGCCTCCGGGCCGCCGGGCGGCCCCACCGCCGGCGGCAGCGGGATGCCCATCGGCACGGTGCGCACCGCCGCCTCCGGCACTTCCTCGGCGAGCAGCCCGGCGGCCCAGCGGCTGTGCACCAGGACGCCACGTTGGCGCAGCACCAGCCCGCGGTGGGCGGGCAGCGCGAAGGTGCCGCCCTCGGTCCAGCCGCCCCAGCGCCGCGGCCGGGCGACGGCGCGGCCCACCCAGCCGTGGTCGCGCTCCAGCGCCTCGACGTACGGATCGGCGCTGTCGCCGGCCAGGGTGCGCTCGGCGAGCAGGTGGTGGAGGTAGAGGTCGTGGAGGGTGAGGACGCCGGGCCGCTCCAGGGCGAGGTCGAGCACCGCCGCGTGGTGGTGGTTGTTGCCCATCTGGTAGAGGGGCAGGCGCGGCGTACCGTCCTCGGCGGCGGCGCCGGTCTCCTCCGCCGCCACCGGCCGCCAGCGCGCGGCGAGCGCCGCCGCCACCGGCTGGCCGGGCAGCCGCACTACGCGCAGCTCCGCGATCTCGGGCCGCGCGGCGAGCTCCGGCAGCAGGTCGGCGCTGTAGTCGGCGATGCCGGAGCGCACCGGCGGCAGCGGCGAGACGAAGTCGATGCGCAGGGGTGGCACGGTCTCGCCGCGGGGGCCGGGCTACGAAGCCTTCTTCTCGGCGTGGCCCATCTGGTGGGTCAGCCACGCTTCGATGAAGGGGTCGATGCCGCCGTCGAGCACGCGGTCGGCGTCGCCCATCTCGAAGCCGGTGCGGTGGTCCTTGACCATGCGGTAGGGCTGCAGCACGTAGCTGCGGATCTGGCTGCCCCAGGCGTTGTCGGCCTTCTCGCCCTCGCGCTTCGCCTGCTCCTCGGCGCGCCTCTGCATCTCGCGGTCGTAGAGGCGGGCGCGCAGGATCTTCATGGCGGTGGCGCGGTTCTTCATCTGGCTGCGCTCGTTCTGGCAGCTCACCACGATGCCGGAGGGCGCGTGGGTGATGCGCACCGCCGACTCGGTCTTGTTGACGTGCTGGCCGCCGGCGCCGGAGGCGCGGAAGGTGTCGATGCGCAGGTCCTTGTCCTCGATCTCGATCTCGACGTCGTCGTCGACCTCGGGGTAGACGTCGACCGACGCGAACGAGGTGTGGCGCCGGCTCTGCGAGTCGAAGGGGCTGATGCGCACCAGGCGGTGGACGCCGTTCTCGCCCTTGAGGTAGCCGAAGGCGAGCTCGCCGCGCACCGCGAAGGTGACGCTCTTGATGCCCGCCTCCTCGCCGTCGAGGCGGTCGAGCAGCTCGACCTCGTAGCCGTCCTGCTCGGCCCAGCGCAGGTACATGCGCAGCAGCATCTCGGCCCAGTCCTGCGACTCGGTGCCGCCGGCGCCGGGGTGGATGGCGACCAGGGCGTTCTTGTCGTCGTCGGGGCCGGCGAGCTTGAGCTCGAGGTCGAGGCGGCGCAGGTCGCGGTCGAGGCGGTCGAGGAAGCTCTGCACCTCGGGGTCGCTCTCGCCCTCGGCCAGCAGTTCCTGCCACGCCGCCAGGTCGCCCTGGTCGCTGCGCAGCTGCTTCAGGGTGTCGAGGCGCCGCTCGAGGCTCTTGCGGCGGCGCACCACCGGGGCGTTGGCTTGCGGATCGTCCCAGAAGCCCGGCTTCTGCATCTCCTTGTCGAGCTCGGCGAGCTCGTCCTCGAAGCGGGCGCCCTCAAAGATACCCCCGGATGGAGACCAGGCGCTCGGACAGGTCGTCGATTCGCTGCTGTGCATCGGTGCTCATGGTGGCGCTCGCTCCTCGCGTCTGGAAGGGTGCCACGGACGTGGCGGTATCGGCGGATGGATGGTACCAGAGGTACCAACGAACGCGGGCGCCGCGGCCTTCCCGGCCCGGCGGGCGTCAGCGCGACCGCAGCCGCGCCGCCAGCAGGGCGGCGAGCGCCAGCAGCGTCGAGGCCAGCGGCACCAGCCAGGGGGCGCGGCTGAACGGCGAGAGCTGGCTGCGCCCCTCCACCCGGCCTTCGACGACGCCGCGCGCGAAGGGGTCGAGGCGGGCGCGCTCGCCGCCGTCCGGGGCGACGAGCGCCGAAACCCCGGTGATGGCGGCGCGCAGCACCGGCCGGCGGTTCTCGGCGGCGCGGAAGCGGGCGGCCGCGTAGTGCTGCCACGGGGCGGCGGTGTCGCCGTACCACGCGTCGTTGGTGATGGTGACGAGCATGGTGGCGCCGTCGCGCACGGCGTCGGCCACCAAGCCGGGGAAGACGATCTCGTAGCAGATGGCGGCGCCCAGCAGCTCGGTCCCGCCCTCGCCGGCCGCCCCTTCCGGCCGCCACGGCAGCAGCGTCAGCTCCTCGGCCGACACGAAGTTGCCGGCGTTGCGCGCCAGCGTGTCGACGAAGCCGAAGACGCCGGCGAAGGGGACGTACTCGCCGAACGGCACCAGCTCGCGCTTGTCGTAGCGCACCGAGGTCCCATCCGGCGCCACCACGAAGGCCGAGTTGTAGAACCCGCCGGGCGTCGGGTGCACCGAGTTGAAGAGCAGCGTGCAGCCGCCGCTCCGCGCGAGCTCCAGGACGTCGCGCCGGAAGGCGGCGTCCTCGGCGAACGAGTAGGGCCAGGCGGCGCTCTCCGGCCACACCACCAGGGCGCCGGCGTCGCACGAGGCGCGGGACATCTCGATCACCTTGTCGTAGTTGGCGCGGATCGTCGTCCAGTCGGGCCGCACCTGGTTCTCGATGTTGGGCTGCAGCAGGCGCACCGGCGCGCCGGGCCAGCCGGCGAGCGGCAGGTGGCGGTCGACCGTGCCGCCGGCCCCCCAGCGGGCGCCGGCGGCGAGCACCAGCAGCGGCACCAGGAGGCCGGTGGCGAGGGGCACCATGGCCCTCCCCCTCTCCGTGCGCCGCCGCGCCACCGCCAGAGCGACGCCGGTGTTGGCGAAGACGAGCAGCCAGCCGACGCCCCAGGCGCCGATCCACGCCGCGGTGGGCAGCGCGCCCGGCACCTCCAGCCAGGCGTAGGCGGCGAGGTTCCACGGGAAGCCGCCGAACAGCCAGCCGCGCAGCCACTCGAGCGCCACCCAGGCCGACGGCAGGCCGAGCAGAGCGAGGGCGGCGCCGCCGCGGCGCCACGGCAGGCGGCCGAGGACGGCGAAGGCGGCATGGAAGAGGGCGAGGTAGGAGGCGACGATCAGCAGGCAGACGACCGACAGCCAGCGCGGCAGCTCGCCGAAGGTGACCAGCGTCGGCGCGATCCACGGGATGGCGGCGAGCCAGGCGGCGAAGCCGTGGACGAAGCCGAGCAGCGCCGTCCAGCGCTTGCCGCCGGGGGCGCCGATCAGCAGCACCAGCGGCGCCAGCGCAACCCACGCCGCCCACGACCACGGCTGCCGCCCGAAGCACAGCCCCCACGCCACGCCGGAGACCGCCGCGAGGGCGAGCCAGAGCCACGACGAGCGGCGCCCGTCAGCCATCATCCCGGTGGTCTCCAGCTCCGGCGATGGCGGGCCTACTGCGTGATCCAGGTATCGAGGCGATACACGCGCTTCACCTGGTCGGCGACGCGCTGCGCCTGGGCGCGGTCCGCGAAGGGGCCGATGCGGACGCGGAACATGGTGTTGCCGTCGACCTCGACCGGCGACAGGTAGGCCGGCTGGCCGCCGTCGGTGAGGCGGTCGACCATGCGTTGCGCCTGGCCGCGGTCGCGCGACGAGAACACCTGCACCACCGGCCCCTCCACCGGGCGCCCCTCTGCGGGCACAGGGCGGGTGGTGGTGGGCGGAGCCAGATCGCGCGGCGGATCGCCCGGGGAGCTTGCGGCGGCGCCGGCCGGCGGTGCCTCGTTCTCGCCGCCGGCGCCGGCGGCCCGCTGGTCGTCGCCGCGACGGTTGCGCTGCACGACGGGGTCTTCCCTCGGCTCGGCACGCACCTGGGCCGGCGGCTCGTCGACGACGATCTGCGGCGGCCGCTGCTCGACGACGTCGCCGCTCGGCGCCGCCACCTCGCCGCCGCCGCCGAAGAAGTCGAGCTCCTCGATGCTCTGCGCCTCGGCGGCGACCTGGTCCGGCGCCGGCTCGGCCCGGGCGGCCGCCTGGTCGCCGCGGCCCACCCAGACGCCGGTGAAGAAGGTGCCCATCAGGCACACCAGCAGGATGACGAAGGCCACCATCACCTGCCGGTTGGTCAGCGCGATCTCGTAGTAGCTCGGGTCGTGGTCGTGCACGCTCGTCTCGTCCTCGTTCGGCTCGGTCGCTGCGCGGTGGCGCGGCGGCGCCGGCGGCTGTCTAGTCTAACGCCGCCCGCGCCGCCGCTACTCCCGCCCTCATTCCATTCCGGCGCGGCCGAAGGCGCGCAGGAACTCGATGGGGATGGGGAAGAGGATGGTCGAGTTCTTCTCCGAGGCGATCTCGGACAGCGTCTGCAGGGAGCGCAGCTGCAGCGTCACCGGGTTGCGGGCGATCACGTCCGCCGCCTCGGCGAGCTGCTTGGAGGCCTGGAACTCGCCCTCGGCGTGGATGATCTTGGCCCGCTTCTCGCGCTCGGCCTCGGCCTGCCGCGCCATGGCGCGCTGCATCTCGGTCGGCAGGTCGACGTGCTTGACCTCGACCGCCGACACCTTGACCCCCCAGGGGTCGGTCTGGCGGTCGATGATCTCCTGCAGCTCGGCGTTGAGCTTGTCGCGCTCGGAGAGCAGCTCGTCGAGCTCCGCCTGGCCGAGCACCGAGCGCAGCGTGGTCTGCGCCAGCTGGCTGGTGGCGTAGAGGTAGTTCTCCACGTCGACCACCGCCCGGGCCGGGTCGACGACGCGGAAGTAGACCACCGCGTTGACCTTCACCGACACGTTGTCGCGGGTGATGATGTCCTGCGGCGGCACGTCGTGGACGACGGTGCGCAGCGGGATCTTCACCATCGTGTCGAGCGGCCAGAAGATGAACACGATGCCCGGCCCCTTGTCGCTCTCGAGCAGGCGGCCGAGGCGGAAGACGACGGCGCGCTCGTACTCGCGCAAGATGCGTACCCAGCGGCTGAACAGGAACATCGCAAAGGCGACGACGAGGATCATTCCGGTGAAACCAGGCATCAAGTCTCCTCTCTGAGATCTGCGGAGGCGCGCGGCACGACCCGCAGGGTCAGGCCGGCCACCTCCGTGACTTCCACTTCCTGCCGCGCCGCCACCGGCGACTCGGCGACGGCGTCCCACAGCTCGCCGTGGACGAAGACCTTGCCGCGCGGCGCCAGCGGCGTGCGGGCGACGCCGACCTCGCCGATCATCCCCTCGCGGCCGGTGCGCACGCTCGGGACCACCCGGTCGCGGCGGCCGGTGAGCAGCATCGCGAGCCGGGCGAAGGCGCCGGCCAGGCGCTCCGCCATCACCCACACGACGAGCACCACCAGCACCGGCACGGCGAGGGCGCCGGCGAGCTCGCCCAGCACGTCCGGCAGCGTCTCGGCGCCGCCCGGCGCCACCTAGCCCTCCGCGTCGGCGGCGGCGGGGCCGCGCGCCTCGTCCGGCGCCGGCGCCGGCGCTGCGTGCCGCCGGCCGGGCGCCGCGGCGGCCAGCGGCCGCACGGTGAGCACCATGCCGTCGACGCGCACGACCTCCCCCGCCGTCGCGGCGGGGATCGGCTCGGCGGCGGTGGCGTGCCAGTACTCGCCGTGCACGAACACCTTGCCGTGCGGGTCGACGTCGGCCACCGCGCGGCCCGTCTCCCCCACCAGGCCTTCGCTGCCGGTGCGCACCTTGTTGCGCTGCGCCTTGACCGCCAGCCGCACCAGGCCGGCGACGACCAGCAGGGCGACCACCGCGACGCCGGCGATCATGTCCAGCGACACGCGCAGCGCCGGCACCGGCGACTTGAACAGCAGCAGTCCGCCGAGGGCCAGCGAGACGACGCCGCCCACCGTCAGGAGTCCGAAGCTCGGCACCTTGATCTCCGCGATGAAAAGCAGGATCGCCAGCAGGATGAGGGCGATGCCCGCGAAGTTGAACGGCAGCACGCTGAGCGCGAAGAAGGCGAGGATGAGGCAGATGGCGCCGACCACGCCGGGGAAGATGGTGCCCGGGTTCATCAGCTCGAAGTAGAGGCCCAGAAAGCCCAGCGACAGCAGGATGTAGGCGATGTTCGGGTGGGCCAGGGCGGAGAGCACGCGGCGCAGCGGCGAAAGCTCGACCTCCACCACCTCGGCCTCGGCGGTGCGCAGGACGAGGGTGCGGTCGTGCTTGACCACCTCGCGGCCGTCGAGCGCGACGAGCAGCGCCTGGAAGCTGGGAGCGAGGAGGTCGACGAGGCCGGCGTCGAGCGCCTCGGCGGCGGTGAACGAGCGGCTCTCCACCACCGCCGCCTCGGCGAGCTCGGCGTCGCGCCCGTGGCGCTCGGCCAGCGAACGGATGGTGGCGGCCGCGTCCTGCGTCGCCTTCTCGCCCATCGCGCCCTCGATGTCCTCGCCCTGGCCGCCCACCGGGTGGGCGGCGCCGGTATTGGTGCCCGGCGCCATGGCGGCGAGGTCGCCGGCCATCAGCAGGAAGAAGCCGGCCGAGGCGGCCTGCGCGCCGGACGGCGCGACGTAGACCACCACCGGCGTCGCCGCCCCCAGCATGGCGGTGAACATCTCCCGCGTCGAGGTCAGCAGGCCGCCGGGGGTGGACAGCTCGAGCACCAGGACGGTGGCGCGGAGCTCGTCCGCCTCCGCCACCGCGTCCTCCACCAGCTCGGCGGCCACCGGATGGATGATGGTGTCGACGCGGACGCGCACCACCGGGCCGGCGGCGGGCGGCGCTTCTGCCTCCGGCTCCTCCTGCGCCCGGGCCGCCGGGACGACGAGAAGGACAGCGAAGAGAACGGCCAACAGAACGGCGAAGGGGGAGAAACGGCGTCCTCGGGCGAGGCGGGGTCGCGCGGGCCACCGGCCTGCGTGCGGTGCGAAACTTTGGCGATAGGGGACCATCTGCGGCGCCAGTATAGCCGCCCCGCAGGTGCAAGCTCGCCGCCGCGCCGCCGTATCGTGCCAGCCGTCGGGCCGCCCACCCGGGTGGAATGCCGCAGCGGCCTTGGCCGTACACTTCGCATCGACTGCCGTCCTACCATCCACCGGAGGAAAGCCACCATGACCGCAGCGTTCGTGCGCCGCACCCCACGTTCTCCCTTCGCCGATCTGTTCGCCGTCCTGTTGACCCTCCTCGCCGGCGTCTCGACCGCCGCCCAGGAGCCCGCCTCCCC
>CAZLBJ010000436.1:0-5506 GCA_964557755.1 uncultured Thermoanaerobaculia bacterium | reverse complement strand
CGCCGGCCGGCGAGCTGGTGGCCTTCGGCACCTGGGACCACGAGAGCGGCGCCCTCGCCGGCCGCGTCGCCGCCTCGGACCTGGCGCTGTCGGAGGCGCCGCTAAGCAGCCTCGTCCCCGGCGACGTGGAGGGCCGCCTCGACCTGGTGGCCGACGTCGGCGGCACCCTGGCGGCGCCGCGGGTGCGGCTGGAGAGCACCGCCAGCGGCCTCGCCGTCCAGGGCCAGCCGATCGGCGACGGCGGCACCTCCAGCATGCTCGCCGTGTGGTCGGACGACCGGGTGCGCGCCCGCGGCTCGCTCCTCGGGCTGCTCGACTTCGACGGCGGCGGCCGGCTGACGGTGGAGGACGCCGACCTGGCGCTGGAGGTGGCGGTCGACGACCTCGAGAGCGTGCTGCACCTCTTCGCCGGCTCGCCGCTCGAGGGCCTGGAGGGCTCGCTCGCCGGCATTCTGGAGGTCTCCGGCCGCTTCGACGCGCCGCGCGGCGCCGACGTCACCCTGCGCCTCGACCCGGTGCGTCTGGCCTACGAGGGGCGGGTGGTCGAGAACCTCGAGCCGGTGGTGCTCGTCTACCGGCCGGACCTGCTGATCATCGACACCCTGTTCCTCGGCGAGCCGGCGGCGCAGGGCGACGGCGAGATCTTCGTCACCGGCTCGATCGGGCTCGGTGGTGCGGAGGAGGGCGAGGACGGCGAGGCCGCCTTCCCGCTCGACCTGCGGGCGCAGGCGGAGCTCGACGCCCGCTGGCTGGAGCTGGCGCTGCCCGACTTCGACCTCGAGGGCCGCATCCAGGCGCTGACCACCATCGGCGGCACGTTGCGCAAGCCGCGCCTCAACGGCCAGGTGGCGGTCAACGACGGCCAGGTGCTGATCCCCGACTTTCCGCACGCCATCGAGGACCTCGACGCCGTGGCGCTGCTCTACCCGGACCGCGTGGTCCTCGACACCGCCACCGCCCGCCTCGGCGGCGGCCGCCTGCGCGCCGCCGGCTCGCTGGGCCTCACCGAGCTCGCGGCCGGCGACGCCTCCTACCGCTTCCAGGTGCAGGTCGACGACGCCTCGGTCCGCTACCCGGAAGGCTTCCTGCTGCGCGGCGACGCCAACCTGGCGCTGGTGTCGTCGCCCGACGGGCGCCTGATCTCCGGCGTCGTCGAGCTCGAGCGCGCCTTCTACCTGAGCGACGTGCCGGCCGGCTTCAGCCAGCTCCTCGGCGAGGTCTTCCAGCCGGATCGGCTGGAGGCCGGCTCGGCCGACCCGCTGCTCGCCGCCACCGAGCTCAACGTCAGCGTCGAGGGCGAGGACGCGCTGCGCGTGCGCAACAACGTCGCCGACCTCTCCGGCGACATCGAGCTGGTGGTGCGCGGCAACCTCGCCAGCCCGGCGCTGTTCGGGCAGGTGACGATCGACGAGGGCGGCGACATCGTCTACGCCGAGAACGAGTACACGGTCAGCCGGGGCCTGCTGACCTTCGCCAACCCCTACGAGATCGACCCGGTGATCGACTTCGTGGCCACCACCGAGGTGCGCAACTACGACATCATCCTCAACCTCGCCGGCACCCTCGACCGCCTCGACGTGAGCTTCACCTCCGACCCGCCGCTGGCCGACCTCGAGGTGGTGTCGCTGCTCACCGTCGGCCGGCCGATCGGCGAGGGGGCGCTGGTCACCGGCGACCCGGCGGCGGGCGACCCGGCGGCCGGCGGCGTCGACCAGGCGGCGCAGCAGCTGCTCTACGGCCAGGCGGCGTCGCTGGTCTCCGAGCGCGTCAACACCCTGTTCGGCTTCGACCGCTTCCGCGTCAGCCCGGCGACCGGCACCGCCGGCACCGGCTCGCTGGCGGTCACCGTCGGCCAGCAGATCTCCCGCGACGTCTACGTCACCTACAGCCGCGACCCCTCGGTGCCGGAGGTCGACATCCTGCAGGTCGAGTGGCAGGTGTACGACAACGTGGTGGTAGTGCTGACCAGCAAGGGCGACCAGACCTACGCGCTCGACGTGCAGATCGAGAGGAAGTTCTGAGCGTGCCGCGCCTCGCCGCCGCCCTGCTCGCCGGTCTCCTGCTCACCGCCGCCGTGGCGGCGCAGGAGCCGCCCGAGCCGCCGCCGGAGGAGCACGTCGAGCCCGAGGAGCCGGTGGTGCCGCAGGAGCCGGTGGTGCCGCAAACACCGGACGTCGGCCCCGAGGCGCCGGGCACGCCGGCGGGGACGCCGGAGCTGCCGCCGGAGATCGAGCAGGAGGTCGAGGTACTGTTGCCGGACGAAGGCGCCGCGCCGACGGCGCCGCTTGAGACGGCTCCTCCCCTGGAGACGGCGCCGCTCGTCGCCGCCGTCGAGATCCGCAGCGACACGCCGCTCGGCGAGGCGGCGCTCGCCGAGCTGCGCCAGCTCCTCGCCTTCGAGCCCGGGCAGCGGCTGACCGGCGAGGTGGTGGCGCGCGCCCTGCGCAACCTGCAGGCGAGCGGCATCGCGTCGCGCGTCGACGTCTTCAGCCGCCCGGCCGAGCCGGCGCCGGCCGCCGCCGGCGAGGTGGTGGCGGTGGTGGTGCTGCGCGCCAACCTGCTGGTCGAGGACGTGCGCGTCGAGGGCGACGTCGGCGAGGTCTCCCGCGACGACCTCTCCGGCGCCCTGTTCCAATCCGCCGGCGATCCGCTGATCGAGAGCCGCGTGGTGCGCGGCGTCTACGAGCTGCAGGAGATGCTGCGCCGCCAAGGCTACTTCGAGGCCCGCGTGCGCGTGGTGCCGACGATCGACGAGGTCCGCAGCCGCGCCACCGTGGTCTACCGCGTCGAGGCCGGGCCGCGCGCCGAGGTGCTCCGCCTCGACTTCGACGGCGACCGCGGTCCGTTCACCGACGAGCAGCTCCGCGCGCCGATGCGCACCGAGGTCGGCGGGCCGTTCCGCCTGCCGGTCGCCGAGCGCGACGCCGAGCGCCTGGAGACCTGGCTGATCGAGCAGGGCCGCCGCACCGCCCGCGTCGACCTGCCGGAGTTCGAATACCTCGAGGACCGCGACGGCGCGACGGTGGCCTACCCGCTGGAGGTCGGCCCCGAGGTGCGCGTGCGGGTGGAGGGCGCGGAGATCAAGAAGCTGCGCAAGCGCGACCTGATCCCCTTTCTCGGCGACGAGTCCTACGACGAGGCGCTGCTGCTGCTGGCCGAGAAACGGCTGCGCACCTGGTACCAGGAGCAGGGCCACTACCACGTCGAGGTCGACGCCCGCGAGGACTTGGTCGACGGCGTGCTCGAGGTGGTGGTCGAGATCGAGCCGGGGCCGGTGTACACGCTGGAGGAGCTGCGCTTCTCCGGCAACGAGGCGGTCGGCGACGACACCCTGCGCGAGCTGGTGGCCACCGAGGCGGCCGGCCTGCTGAGCCTGCTGCCGGTGGTCGGCGGCGGCCACCTGGTGGACGACGTGCTCGCCGCCGACGTCGACAACGTGCGCGACTACTACCTGCTGCACGGCTACCTCGACGCCGAGGTCGGGCCGCCGCAGATCGAGCAGCGCGGCGACGAGCTGTACGTCACCGTCCCGATCGAGGAGGGGAGCCAGCGCAAGGTGGTGGGGGTGTCGCTCGCCGGCGTCGAGGCCTTCGACCCCGACGAGCTGCGCGACGCGCTGTCGATCCAGGCCGGCGGCCCCTTCCACCCGCGGCTGCTCGAGGTCAGCTTGAACCAGGTTCGCGCCCGCTACCAGCGCGACGGCTACGACGCGGTGAACGTCTCGGCGACCACCGACTGGGGCCCGGAGCGCATACTGGTCGACGTCTCGATCCGCGTCCTCGAGGGGCCGCAGACGGTGGTCGACCAGATCATCGTGCGCGGCAACGAGCGCACCGACTCCGAGGTGATCCGCCGCGCCCTCGGCCTCGACCGCGGCGAGCCGGTGTCGCGCGTGCGCCTGCTCGAGGCGGAGCGCAACCTCTACCAGATGGGTATCTTCTCGAGCGCCGAGATCGAGCTGACGCCGGCGCCGCTCGGCGCCACCACCCGCGACGTGGTGGTGCGCGTCGTGGAGGGCGAGGTGCGCAGCGTGCGCTACGGCGTCAGCGTCGAGTACAACGACGAGACCGCCGAGCTCAGCTACGGCGGCAGCGCCGGCTTCAGCCACAGCAACCTCTTCGGGCGCGCCATCCGCCTCTCCGGCGACGCCCGCGTGCTGTCGCGCGAGGAGCAGTACCGGCTGTTCGTCGAGCAGCCGACGATCGGCGAGCTGGCGGTGCCGGTGACCTACACGCTGTTCAGCACCGAGGAGCAGCGCGCCTCGTTCCGCGTCATGCGCCGCGGCGCGCGGGTGGAGGCGCGGCGGCCGCTCGGCACCGGCATCCGCCTCGGCCTCGCCTACGACTACCGCATCGTCGAGAACGAGCCGCTCGACTTCACGCCGGCGGACACGGACGAGGAGGACCTGAGGCGCACCGACCAGGAGCTGCGCGTGGCGAGCCTCATCCCCACCCTGCTGCTCGACCGCCGCAACGACCCGCTCTACCCGACCGACGGCTGGAGCTCGCTGGTGCAGCTCCAGTACGCCTTCCCGCTGCTCGCCGCCGAGGCCGACTACCTGAAGCTCTTCCTGCAGCACGCCCAGTACCTCGACCTCGGCTTCTTCAGGACGGTGCTCGCGATCTCCGCAAGGGTGGGCGGCATCGAGCCGCTGTCGCGGTTGCCGGGCGACATCCAGGACCCGTTCATCCCGCCCGGCGCCGGCCTGCCGAGCCAGGACATCTTCCTCGCCGAGCGCTACTTCGCCGGCGGCGGCAGCAGCCACCGGGGCTACGCGCCGGACGAGCTGGGCATCCCTTTCTCGACCTGCCTCGGCCCGGCCGGCGAGGTGGCCGGCGACTGCGCCGCCACCCTCTTCTCCGACGCCGACGGCACCCTGCGCCCGGCGGGCGGCAACGGCCTCGCCATCCTCAACGTCGACCTGCGCTTCCCGCTGTTCGGCCCGGTCGAGGGCGTGGTGTTCTACGACTACGGCAACGTGTGGGCGGACTGGCGGCTGATCGACTTCGGCGACTTCCGCTCCGGCGCCGGCTTCGAGGTCCGCTACGTCTCCCCGGTCGGCCCCCTCCGCGTCGGCATCGGCTTCCCCCTCGACCCCATCCCCGGCGCCGACGACTACGTGCTGTTCATCAACCTGGGATCGCCGTTCTAGGGTGGGCGGCGGGTCGACGTGGACGGCGGCGGCATGCCGCACCGCGGCGTGATTGACGGTCCCCGGTGGGGCCGGTAGAATCTGCGGGCTACGGGTGCCGTATCCCGCCCTCAAGCCCTCCTCTCGCCTCCCCTTACGCCATGCCCGAGACATCCCCCTTCGCCTCCATCCCGGCGGCGGTCGAGAGCTTCCGCCGCGGCGAGATGGTGATCATCGTCGACGACGAGGACCGGGAGAACGAGGGCGACCTGGAGGTGGCCGCCGATCGGGTGACGACGGAGGCGGTCACCTTCCTGGCGCGCGAGGGCCGAGGCCGGATCTGCCTGGCGCTCACCGAGCGGAGCCGCGACGAGC
>CAZLBJ010000435.1:0-11485 GCA_964557755.1 uncultured Thermoanaerobaculia bacterium | reverse complement strand
TTGCGCGACGCCCGAGGGGACGGGGTAGACTTGCGGACGACGATGGCCGAGAAGCTGCTGACCTTCCCGCGCGCCCACGGCGGACCGCCGCCGCGGGTGGGGCGCGTGCGGCCCGACGGCGCCATCATCTACCAGGGCCGCACCTATCCGACCATCCGCGAGGTGCCGCCGGATTGGATCGCCCTACGCCCCGACGTCGACACCTGGAAGCAGTGGCTGCGCCTCTACCACGCCATCGATCCGCGCCGCCGCCCCCGCCGCTGAGCCGCTTTTTCGCCCCACTACAATTCGCCCCAATACAAAGATCCGGTCCGCGAGCCTCGGGGGCGTGGTGGAATCCCGAGGAACCGGACCGGGGGGCGATGCAACCCTCGAGACACAGACTAGGACGGAGCGGGCCGCCGCGTCGTCCGCCGGGACGACGATTTTTCCCTCGTCGGCCCGTTGGCGGCGCTTACGACTTTCGTCGTACGGCTGGCCCTACCCCGCCGTGTCGTCGAGGCGTGCGAGGCCGCTGCGCAGGGCCCACAGCGCCGCCTGCACGCGGTTGCTCACCTCCAGCTTGGCGAGGATGCGGCTGACGTGAGTGCGCACGGTGGTCTCGGAGACGTGCAGGCGCTCGGCGATGCCGCGGTTGCTGAGGCCCTCGGCCACCAGCACCAGCACCTCCTCCTCGCGCTCGGTCAGCGGATCGGCCAGCTCGTGGTGCTCACCGGGGGCCGGGGAGCCGAGGCGCGCCAGCAGCTGGCGGGTGAGCTCCGGCGGCAGTGACGGCTCGTCGCGGGCCACCTTGCGCAGGGCGGCGAGCAGCTCGGCGCGGCCGGCGGACTTCGACAGGTAGCCCAGGGCGCCGGCCTCCAGCGCGTCGAAGGTGCGCTCGTCGACGCCGGAGCCGGTGAGCAGCAGCACCCGCACCGACGGCGCCCGCCCGGCCAGCTCGCGGATCGCCTCGACGCCGTCCATCTCCGGCATGCGCAGGTCCATCAGCACGACGTCCGGTGCCAGCTCGACGGCGCGCTCGACGGCCTCGCGGCCGTCCGCCGCTTCGCCCACCACCTCGACGTCGCGCTCCTCGAGCAGCAGCACCCGCGTGCCCTGGCGCACCACCGGGTGGTCGTCGGCGATCAGCACGCGGATCGGCCGCGCGTCTCCTGGATCGGCTTCGCTCACGCGCTGAATCATAGCCCCAGCAGGCCGGCGGCGCCTTTCCAGATCCACCACAGCCCGACCAGGCGGAACACCCACAGCAGCGGGCCGACGCCGAGGAGGAAGAAGTTGTGGACCGGGAAGGGCACCCGCGCCGGCCGCGCCGGCCGCGCGGCGAGCCAGCCCCAGGCCGCGAGGTTGACGGTGAGGCCGACGGCGAGCCGGAAGAGGTCGGTGGCGGCGTCGAGCGGCACCGCCAGCCCCGCCGCGGTCGCCGCCAGCGCCGCGAGCAGCAGCAGGAGCGGCACGAAGATGCCGGCGCGCAGCACGAGGCGCCAGGCGTGGACGAAGGCGAAGAAGCGCGCCGCCGGCTCGCCGTGGCCGGCGCAGCAGCGCGCCTCGACGGCGCCGCCGGCGGTCTCGAGCACCAGCGTCTCGGCGGCCCCTCGCGGCGGCACCCGGTTGCACCACAGGCACTTCGCCTCTCGCACCCGCCGCATGTAGGGGCGCGCCAGGAAGCGGTGGCCGAGCATCAGCGCCACGCCGGCGGCGGCGCTGGCGGCCACCGGCTCGGGGTGGCCGACGTAGAGGTAGAGCACCAGCGGGATGAACAGGAACAGGCCGACGCCGGCGGCCACCACCCAGGCGCGGGAGGGCGGCGCCGCGGCGGCGGCGGGCGGCGGCGGATCGGCGGCCATCGGGGCGCAGTATCCCACCCCGGCCGGCGCGGGGCCAGAGGCTCCGCGACTACGCCATCGCCTCGCTGCCGGCTGCAAGCACCGCGGGTGGGAGCCGGAAAATTCCCCCTGGATCGAGGCCGGATCTCGGAACAATGCCATGACCCTGCCCGTTGTGCAGGGCGTGCACCGTGAATCCTTCTCGCTCGTACTCCTCGGCCTCCTCGCGGCGCTGACGGTCGCTGTGACCGCCGCCGGCACCTGGCTCGCCCGGCAGGAACCCAACCCCGCTCCGCAAGTGCTGGCCGACGCCGTGGCGCCGGCGCCGGCGCCTCCGGCGGCCGTCGAGCCGGAGTCGGACAACCCGCTGCTCGACCCGAACGCCACCCTGGTCTCGGACGACCTGCTGGCCCGTCCGCTGACCGAGGACGAGAAGGCGTCGATCGCCGCCGAGCTCGACCGCCTGAAGACCCGCCACGCGCGGGAGCTGGTGCACGTGATCGCCGCCGCCAGCGCCGAGCGGGCCTCGCCGATCCCCGCCAGCCTGCTGCTGTCGATCGCCTTCACCGAGACCCACGGCAAGGTGCTGGCGGTGTCGCCGGCCGGCGCCGCGGGCCTCGCCCAGGCGACCCCGGCGGCCTACCTGATGGAGGGCTTCGAAGGCCCGGTTTTCATCACCAACCAGTACCTGGTGGGCACCCGCGCCTACATCATGAAGAAGCCCCTGGGCGACGCGGTGGGCATCGCCAAGCGGGTGATCGAGGGCGAGGCGAGCCACTCCGAGGCGCTGGAGCTGCTCGACTCGGCCCAGGCGCTGCGCCAGGTGGGCATGGACGAGCTGGAGGCCCTGGTGCCGCGGGCGCCGGCCGTCTTCCTCGACCGCGTGCAGGCGGCCGACGTGTACAACGCCGCCGTGCTCGACGAGCTGGAGGACCTGCTGATCCGCCGCGCCCCGAAGAGCCGGCTCCAGGCCTTCCACGACCGCGTGCGCAAGGAGTACCGGGTGCTGCTGAGGGTCCAGCAGGTCAACTGGGAGCGCTACGCCGACGCGCTGACCAAGGAGCGCAACAACGTGCTGAAGGCGCACTTCGGCGGCGATCCGGTGAAGATCGTCCAGCAGCGCCCCTACGAGGCCGGCGAAGTGCTCGGCGAGCAACTGGACGCCCGCTTCTCGCCCACGCAGATGGCGCTGTTCCTCTCCCAGCACCTGTCCACCAAGCGCCAGCAGGCCATCGAGCTGGGCGTGCCGGACGACGAGCTCGAGGCTTGGACCGCGGCGCTCTACAACGGCGGCCTGGTCAACGTCACCCGCATGCGCGCCGGCCTGATGACCTCGATCCACGAGACCCAGAGCTACATGCGCAAGGTCCCGGACCTGCGCGCCAAGCTCGAGGGCGCCGCCTCCGTCACGCAGTCCTGAGCCTCCCGAGCACCCCGCCGGCCGACGGCCCGACAGCGCTCGGGCCCGCTGTAACCGGTTTCGCGGGTACCTCGCCGGAGCCCTCCAACGTCGCCTAACTTGCTCAATGCATGGGACTTCGAGCCCGCAGTAGGCGGCGATGTTCTGTGCAAGTGGGAACGCGGGTTTTCTCGTTTGTGCAATTGCGGTTGCGAAGCCGTATACTATGGCCCGGTCCGGTGAAGAGGCCGCTCGTCGCCGACCGTCGTCAGCACCCCGAAGCAGGGCACCCGTGGACAGGCAGTCAGCAGCACGCAGTTCGGAGAACCGAGACGAGCGGAGAACCGGGACCGAGGGGATCGGACCACGGGAGGCCGGCACGGAGCGCCGCCGGCGGATTGCTGAGGCAGGACCGAAGGCGCCGGGGCCACGAAGGCCCGGTACCGGAGGCCGCGAAACCGCGGGGTGGGCATGAGGCCCGCCGCGCAACATTCGGAGGAAACGATGAAGAGTGAGGGGCAGAACATGACCAGTGAAGAGATGGCGCAGATCCGCCAGAACCTGCAGGGCACCACCGACATCGAGGAGGCCGCGGAGCTGATGAACCTGGCCGGCAATTCGACCCGGCTCAAGCTCCTGTACCTGCTCGAGAACATGAAGGAGCTCTGCGTGTGCGACCTCGCCGAGCTGCTCGGCGTGTCGGTGTCCGCCGTCTCCCAGCACCTGTCGAAGCTGAAGGCGTACGGCCTCGTGAAGCCGCGCCGCGACGCGCAGACGATCTACTACAGCCTCACCGAGCACGTCTTCAACGAGAAGCTGCGCGACAACTTCTTCACCCAGTTCCAGGTCTGAGCCACCGCGACTCCCACCGGCGGCGGCACCGCCGCCGCCGGTGCGGAGCGCCAGGCGTTTCCAAGCTGGCCAGGCGTTTCCAACCAGGTGTTTCCGTCGAGGGGCCCGTCGACCGGCGGGCCCTTCGTACGTCTGGGCCGCCGCCGGCGCATGTACAATGGGCGCCGGAAGAGAGGCGACGCGATGAGCGATGCGAAGAGGCCGCGGTTCACCTACCTGGGGCACGCCACCGTGCGCTGCGACCTGCCGTCCGGCGAGGTGGTGCTGATCGACCCCTGGGTGATGAACAACCCGAGCTGCCCCGAGGAGCACCGGGCCTTCGACCGCATCGACGCCATGCTCCTCACCCACGGCCACTTCGACCACGTCGGCGACGCCGTCGAGCTGGCCAAGAAGCACCGGCCGAAGGTGGTGGTCGGCAGCTACGAGATCTGCCACTGGCTGGAGTCGAAGGGCGTCGAGAACTGCTCGGCGATGAACATCGGCGGCACCCAGGAGGTGCTCGGCCTGAGCGTCTCGATGGTGCGCGCCGATCACTCGTGCGGCATCCTCGACGGCGACGACATCGTCTACGGCGGCGAGGCGGCCGGCTACGTGGTGCGTAAGGGTTCCCACTGCTTCTACCACTCCGGCGACACGGCGCTGTTCAGCGACATGCAGCTCATCTGCGAGATGTACCGCCCGACCCTCGCCTTCCTGCCGATCGGCGACCTCTTCACCATGGATCCGCACCAGGCGGCGCGTGCCTGCCGCTACCTCGGCGTGCGCGAGGTGGTGCCGATCCACTGGGGCACCTTCCCCGCCCTCACCGGCACCCCGGAACAGCTCGCCAAGGCGGTGGGCGACCTGGGGATCACCTGCCGCGTCGTCCGCCTCGATCCCGGCGACAGCCACTGATGCTTTACAATTGATCGTCAGAGTACGATGCGCCGCCGGTACCGCGGCCGTCCGGCCGCGGCGCCGCCCCTCCGGGGACGGCCGACGGCAGGGCTGCGGACCCCGCGGCCCGGCCGCGGCCCGGAGGCGCATGCCCGACCAACCCGAGCAGAGGAGATACGGACATCGCCAGACCGAGTGAACCCCGCGTCAATGAACGGATCCGCAAGAGCCCCATCCGCCTGATCGCCGACGACGGCGAGCAGCTCGGCATCGTCGCCCTCGACGAGGCCCGCCGGCGGGCGGAGGAGTCCGGCCTCGACCTCGTCGAGGTGGGTCCCAACGCCGACCCCCCCGTGGTCCGCATGATGGACTGGGGGAAGATGCGCTACGAGAAGCAGAAGCGTGATCGCGAGGCGCGCAAGAAGACCCACACGATCGAGATCAAGGAAGTCAAGTACCGGCCGGGCATCGGCGAGCACGACCGCGACCGCAAGACCGATCGTGCCCGCAAGTTCCTCGAGAAGGGCAACAAGGTCAAGGTCACCATCTTCTTCCGCTACCGGCAGCTTCGGCGGCCGGAGCTGGGACAGGAGATCCTCGACCTCGTCGCCGAGCAGCTCGCCGACGTCTGCAAGGTGGAGTACCGCAGCCGCGGCATGGAGGGGCGCCAGATGACCATGGTGCTCAACCCCCTCGACGTCGCGGAGCGGCCGCACGCCGCGGAGGCGCAGGGGTAGTCCATCTCCCCCGCCGAGCGCCCGCCGTCCGACCCGCCCGCCGCGGCGGCCGGGCGGCGGGCGTCACCGTCCTTCCACCCGGGCCCTATCCGTCCCAGGCAGGCTGCGCGGCGGCGTCGTCCGCCGTCACCGCGGCGCTCCCCGCCGGCGTGATGCGCAGCACTCCCTCCTCGCCGGGCTCCACCCAGCCGGCGGCGCGCCGCCGCGCCCAAAACCGCGCCCGGCGCGCCGGGCTCCAGCCGCAGCGGCGCGCGCCGGCGCCGCGGCCGAGCGGCCGGCCGGCCTGCGCCTCCGCCAGGTGGACGAGCACCAGCTTGTCGGCCAGGCGCCGCCCCAGGCGCCGCTGGGCGAGCAGCTTCGACACCAGCCCGTGGCGCGGCGAGGCGGCGACGGCGGCGACGAACAGGACTCCGGAGACCGCCGCCATGGCGCCCGCGATCGAGGCGTCCCACCAGCGCGCCAGCAGGTAGCCGGCGACCGCGGAGACGACGCCCAGCCCCATCGCCAGCCCCAGCATCACCCCCAGCCGGTCGGTCAGCAGATAGGCGGTGGCCGGCGGCACCACCAGCATCGCCACCACCAGGATCGCCCCCACCGACTCGAAGGCGCCGACCACCGTCACCGACACGGCGCTCATCAGCAGGTAGTGCAGCAGCAGCGGCGAGAAGCCGAGCGAGGCCGCGAGCTCGGGGTCGAAGGTGGTGACCTTGAGCTCCTTGTAGAGGAGGCCGACGAGCAGCGCGTTGGCGACCAGCGTGGCGCCGTTGACCCACAGCGCCTTGGGTCCCAGCGAGGCGCCGCCGACGAGCAGCAGGTCCCACGGCGCGTAGGCGATCTCGCCGTAGAGCACGCAGTCGAGGTCGAGGTCGACCTGCGACGCGTAGCGGCTGATGAGGATGACGCCGACCGAGAACAACGCCGGGAAGACGACGCCGATCGAAGCGTCCTCCTTGAGCCGCCGGCTGCGGTTGAGGAGCTCGACGAAAGCCACCGTGAGGACGCCGAGGGCGCCGGCGCCGGCGACCATCGGCAGCGGCGCGCGGTCGCCGGTCAAGAGGAAGGCGAGGACGATGCCGGGCAGCACCGCGTGGCTGATGGCGTCGCCGAGGAGCGCCATCCGCCGCAGCACCAGGAACGAGCCGATCAAGGCGCAGCTCGCCGCCACCAGGCTGCCCGCCAGCAGGACCGCCAGCGTGGGGTTCACGGCCGCGCCTCCGGCCGCGGGATCGGCCGCCCGTGGGGGTCGGCCTGCGGGTGGCCGAGGACGGTGTCGAGCCGCGCCACCGCCTCTTCGCTGAGCGCGTGCTCCTTCGCCTCGGCCGGGCCGTGGACGTGGTCGCTCGGCAGCTCGAGGCGGCGGGTGAGGTAAAGCTCCCACAGCCGGTGCTTGCGCACCACGCCGGCGGCCTCGGCCAGCCCGCGAGGGGTCAGCCGCAGGGCGTCGCCACGGCGCTCGACCAGCCGCGCGGTGGACAGCGGCCCGGCGCTCGCCGCCAGCCGCGGCGCGCTCACCCCGCGCACTCCCATCAGCCGCGGCGCCGACACGAAGCGCGCCCAGTCGCCGCGGTCCTCGCCGATGCGGTAGAGGTCCTTGAGCAGGTTCTCGCGGCGGATGCGCGCCGCCACCCGCCGCTCGCGCAGCCACGCCCACAGCAGGCCCCGCTGCGGCGCGAAGAGCAGAGACACTACCAGCAGGGCGCTCGCCGCCAGCACGATCACCGGCCCGGTGGGCAGCCGCGCCACGGTGGCGCTGGTCAGGGCGCCGGCGACCCCGGAGACGGCGCCGATCGCCGCCGACAGCAGCACCATGACGCCGAGCTTCTCGGTCCACTGGCGCGCCGCGGCGGCCGGCGTCACCAGGGTGGCGACGATCAGCACCACGCCGACCGTCTGCAGGCCGACGACCACGACGGTGACCAGCAGCAGGGTGAGCAGTACCTCGACGCGGCGCATCGGCAGGCCCAGGCTGGCGCCGAAGTCGCGGTCGAAGACGAGGATCTTGAGCTCCTTGTAGGACAGCGCCACGGTGCCGAGCACCAGCGCCGAGAGCAGCGCCATCAGCGCCACGTCCTCGGAGACCAGGGCGGCGGCCTGGCCGAAGAGGAACTTGTCGAGGCCGGACTGGTTGCCGCCGGGCAGCTTCTGGATGTAGGTCAGCAGGACGATGCCGACGCCGAAGAAGACGCTGAGCACGATGCCGATCGCGGCGTCCTCCTTGACCCGGCTCCAGCGCACCGCGGCGAGGATGAACAGCGACCCGACCAGCCCCGCCGCCATGGCGCCGAGGAACAGCGGCAGCGGCGCCTTGCTGCCACTGACCAAAAAACCCAGGCAGACGCCGGGCAGCGCGGCGTGGGCGAGGGCGTCGCCGAGCAGGCTCTGCCGCCGCAGCAGGGCGAAGCAGCCGAGCACGCCGCCGGTGACGCCGAGGATGGTGGCGCCGGCGAGGACGTTGCGGGCGGTGAACGAGAGCCCGAGGTCGAGCAGGTCCACCGCGTCATTCCGCCGGGCCGGCGCCCGGGCGGCGCTCGGCGAGCAGCGTCTCCGCCGCCTGCGTCAGCATCGTCAGGCGGCCGCCGTAGGTGCGCTGCAGGTTCTCGGTGGTGAACGTCGTCGCCACCGGCCCGGCGGCCACCAGGCGCATGTTGAGCAGCACCACGTGGTCGAAGTACTCGGCCACCGTCTGCAGGTCGTGGTGCACGGCGACCACCGTGCGGCCGGCGTCCTTGAGCTCCTGGAGCAGGGTGAGGATGGCGCGCTCGGTGGTGGCGTCGACGCCGGCGAACGGCTCGTCCATCAGGTACAGGCGGGCGTCCTGGGCCAGCGCACGGGCGAGGAAGACGCGCTGCTGCTGGCCGCCCGAGAGCTGGCTGATCTGGCGCCCGGCGTACTCCTCCATGCCGACCTTGGCGAGGCACTCGCGGGCCAGCTCGCGGTGCTCGCGCGACGGTCGGCGCAGCCAGCCGATGCGCCCGTAGAGCCCCATGGTGACGACGTCCTGGGCGCTGGTCGGGAAGTCCCAGACGACGCTCTCGCGCTGCGGCACGTAGCCGACCCACGAGCGCCGCGTCTCGTACGGCTGGTCGAACACCTTGACCCAGCCGGTGATCGGCTTGACCAGGCCGAGGATGGCCTTGAGCAGCGTCGACTTGCCGGCGCCGTTGGGGCCGACGACGGCGATCAGGCGGCCGGCGGGGAGCTCGAGGTCGACGTCCCACAGCACCGGCTGCGTGCGGTAGGCGACGGTGAGGTCGTGGACCTCGATGGCGGGCACCTCGGCGGCCGGCTCCGGGCGGCCGGCGGCGGCGGGCACCGGGTCGACGACGCTCACCGCAACGCCCCCGCGATGGTCTCGACGTTGTGGCGCACCATGCCGGCGTAGGTGCCCTCCGGCGTGCCGTCGGCACCGAGGGCGTCAGAGAAGAGCTGGCCGCCGACCTCGACCGGCCGGCCGCGGGCGGCGGCGGCCGCCTGCACCGCCTCGACCGTGCGCGGCGACACGCTCGACTCGACGAAGATCGCCGGCACGCCCGACTCCACCACCAGGTCGACCACCCGCTCGACGTCCTCGAGCCCCGCCTCGGCCAGCGTCGAGATGCCCTGGATGCCGACGACGCGGATGCCGTAGCGGCGCCCGAAGTAGCCGAAGGCGTCGTGGGCGGTGATCAGGATGCGGTGCTCCTCGGGGATCGTGGCCACCTGCTCCGCCACCCAGGAGTCGAGCTCGTCGAGCTCGGCGGCGTACTCGGCGGCGCGGCGGCGGTAGCCCTCCGCGTGCTCGGGGTCGAGGCGGGCCAGCTCCTCGGCGATGACGTCGAGCGAGGTGGCCCACAGCGAGACGTCGAACCAGACGTGCGGGTCGTAGAGGCCGGCGAGCTGCGGCGGCTCGAGCAGCGACGCTTCCGGGATCGAGCCGGCGACCGCCACCACCGGCCGGCGGCTCGCCATCTTGACCAGGATGTCGCCCATCTTGCCCTCCAGGTGGAGGCCGTTGTAGAGCACCAGGTCGGCCTCCGCCAGGCGGCGCACGTCGCCCTCGGAGGCCTTGTAGAGGTGCGGATCGACGCCGGGGCCCATCAGGCCGGTGACGCGGGCGTCGTCGCCGGCGATGCGGCGCGCGGTGTCGGCGATGATGTTGGTGGTGGCGACGATCTCGAGCGGCCCGCCCGGGCCGCTGTCGGCGGCGGGCGCGCCGCAGCCGGCGGCGAGGCCGGCGAGGGCGGCGAGGGCGAGGACCAGCACGGCCAGGGCGCGGGTGTGGGAGTGTGCCATCGCGTCTCCTCCGGAAGTGTAGTGCCGTTCGCTTGACGGCGCGCGATCTGACGGCTACCCTAACACAGAGTTTTGAGTCGTCAAAATATCTTCGGGGAGACCGCCGATGAACGCTTCTGCCCGCCGCCTCGCTGTCGTCGTCCTCGCCCTGCTGGCGCCTGCCGCCGCCGCCCAGGAGCCCGCGCCGCTGGTCAGCGACCGCCCCGACTTCACCGAGAGTGCCGAGACGATCGCCCCCGGCCGCGTGCAGCTCGAGGGCGGCGCGAGCTGGACGGCCGCCGGCGACACCGACGAGACCGCCCTCGGCGAGCTGCTGGCGCGCATCGGCCTCACCGACCTCCTGGAGCTGCGCCTCGAGCCGGGCTCGTACGAGATCGCCGACCCGCCGCGCGGCGGCGAGGTCCGCGGCTTCGGCGACGGTTCGCTGGGCGTCAAGCTCCGCCTGCCGCGCCTCGCCGCCGCCGGTGCGCCGCTCGCCGCCCTCATCCTCGACGCCGAGCTGCCCACCGGCGCCGAGCGCGCCGGCGAGGACGGCGTGCGGCCGGGCGCGGTCCTCGCCCTCGCCTGGGACCTCGGCGGCGGTCTCGGCCTCGGCGTCAACGCCGGCTACCGGCGGGCGCGCGCCGGCGGTGAGCGCTTCGACCAGGCGAGCGGCAGCGTCGCCCTCGGCTGGGAGGCGGCGCCGCGCACCGGCCTCTTCGTCGAGTGGTTCGCCTTGAGCCGCGACGCGCCCGGAGGCGACGCGCTGCACCACCTCGACGGCGGCGTCACCCGCCTCCTCAACGACGACCTCCAGCTCGACCTCTACGCCGGCGTCGGCCTCGGCGGCGACGCCCCGGACCACTTCGTCGGCGTCGGCTTCGTGGCGCGGTTCTGAGCGGCGCGGCGTCGCGGCGGGGCGGTTTGCTACCATCCGCCGGACTGGCCGGTGGACCCTCGCGGCCGCCGGCGCCCCGCCGACCCCGCGAAAGGAACCCGCATGCCGCACCCGCGCCGCCTCGCCGCCGCCTGTCTCGCAGTGCTCGCCGCCGTGGCCGCGGCGGCGCCCGCCGCGGCGGCGCCGGAGGACCTGCTGCCGGCCGCCGGGTACGACCCGGCGGTGCCGCGCCCGGCCGACGTGCTCGGCTGGGAGGTGGGCGAGTGGCACGTGCGCCACGACCAGCTCGTCGCCTACCTTCAGGCGCTGGCGGCGGCCTCGCCGCGGGTGCGCTATGAGGTGCAGGGCCGCACCCACGAGGACCGGCCGCTGCCGCTGCTGGTGATCTCCTCGCCGCAGAACCTCGCCCGCCTCGACGAGATTCGGCAGCACCACGTCGCCCTCTCCGCGCCGCCGTACGCGGACGGCCGCGACCTCGCCGCCGAGCCGGTGGTCGTGTGGCTGGGCTACTCGATCCACGGCAACGAGGCGAGCGGCTCGAACGCCGCGCTGCTCGTCGCCTACCACCTGGCGGCGGCCGTGGGCGGAGACGCGGGCGGTGACGAGGTCGCCGGCCTGCTGCGCGACACCGTGGTGCTGCTCGACC
>CAZLBJ010000434.1:0-11750 GCA_964557755.1 uncultured Thermoanaerobaculia bacterium | reverse complement strand
TCTTCCCGCTGTCGCCGCGCGGCATCATCGAGCACCTCGACCTGCGCCGGCCGCTCTACCGGCGCACCGCCGCCTACGGCCACTTCGGGCGCAACGACGAGGGCTTCCCGTGGGAGCTCACCGACCACGCCGACGAGCTGGCGAGCGCCGCCGGCGGTGCCGCGCAGCCGGCCGCGGTGCTGGCGGAGTAGGGCGGCGCGGTGCGGCGGCGACGGCGCCACCGGGCGCGGTGGACACCCCCGCGGTCGAGGTGGTAGCTTCCACCTATACCAACAGCCTGAAATCTCGATGAGTCTATTGGACGAGCCCGACGCGCCTTTCTCCATCGGGGACCTCTTCGAGAAGCTGCAGCCGAAGCTTCGCCGGGTCTTCTCGCGCTTCCGGGTGCCGCCCGAGGATGCCGAGGACATCCTGCAGCAGAGCTTCCTCGACCTCGTCTACAAGCAGCGCCAGATCTACAACCCCGACGCCTGGATGGTGGCGACGGTGCGCAACCGCTGCATCGTCTACTGGCGCAAGCGCCGGCGCCAGATCTGGGACGCCGTCGACTCGGCGATGCTCGAGCTGCTGGCCCAGCCCGAGGCCCCGGGCCAGCGCCAGGTGGCGCTGCGCGAGGACCTCGAGAAGGTGCTGGCGCGCCTGCCGCAGCGCTGCCGCTCGGTGCTCGTGCTGCGCTACGGCCTCGGTTACCGTTCGCGCGAGGTGGCGGAGCTGCTCGGCTACCAGCCATCGAGCATCCGCAAGGTCACCAGCCGTTGCATCGCCGCCCTCACCCGCGAGCTGGTCGACAGCGGCTTCTCGGAGCTGGAGGAGCTCGATTCGAGGTAAAGTCTTCCCGTAAAACGGATTATGAGAGTATAGACGTTCGTCTATAGACAAACTCCCGGGCCGATGCTAATCTATGCGCACCCTCATTTGACGGAAGGCAGATTCGAATGACGAACCCGGACCCCACCAGCGCGGCGGAAAGCATCTCCCAGGTACTCGGGAGAGTCCGCCCGGCGCTGGAGCGCGTCCTCGGCTCCTACGACATCCCGCCGGAGGACGCCGAAGACGTGCTTCAGGACACCTACCTGACCCTGCTCTACAAGTGGGAGAAGGTGCAGTGCCCCGAGGCGTGGCTCGTGGGCACGCTGCGCAAGAAATGCATCATGTACTGGCGGAAGCGTCGCAAGCGCATCATCGACGCGATGGACGCCGCCATCCTCGAGCTGCTGAGCGAGCCGGAGCGCCCCTCTCAGGAGCGGCAGGATCTGTCGCGCGACTTCGATCGCGTGCTCGGCCGCCTTCCCGAGCGCTGCCAGCGCTTGCTGCGCCTGCGCTACGGGCTGGGCCTCGGGCCCAGCGAGGTGGCCGCCCGCATGGGCTACCAGCCGTCCAGCATCCGCAAGATCACCAGCCGTTGCCTGACCACGCTCAGCCGCGAGCTGGCGGCGGTGGGGTTCCTGGAGCGAGACTCATGAACGACGCCGTGACGAAGCACCCCGACATCCGCTCCCTGGAGCGCTTCATGAAGGGGGCACTGCCGCGGGAGGAGGCGCGCGACGTGGTGCGCCACCTGCTGTCCGGCTGCGCCGAGTGCCGGGAGGTGACCGGCGCCTGGTGGCCGCGCGAGCTGGTGCGCGCGCCGGAGACCGCCAAGGTGGTGGCCATCGACGCCCGCGGCCGCACCCCGGATCCGTCCCGCCGCCAGGACTACGAGCCGATGTTCTGCCGCGTCGCCGAAACGCTGGCGCAGCGCGAGCGCGACTTCGCCCGCGAGCGCGAGCAGGCGCCGGCACTGCGCGCCGAGCTCGAGGCGTTGCCGGAGGAGGAGCGGCTGCAGGCGGCCGCCTCCGAGCCCCGCTTCCAGGTGTGGGCGCTGGTCGAGTCGTTGCTCGACGACAGCCGCGACAGCGGCTCGCAGCAGCCGGCCGACGCGGTGGCGCTGGCCCAGCTCGCCGCCACCGTGGCCGACCACCTAGACCACGGCCGCTACTCGGCGGCGGCGGCGCACGACCTGCGCGCCCGCGCCTGGGGCCAGCTCGGCAACGCGCTGCGCATCCGCACCCACATGTGGGACGCGCAGAAGGCGCTCGACGTCGCCCGCGAGCACCTCGAGCGGGGCAGCGGCGATCCCGCCGAGCGCTGCCGCCTGCTGGTACTGCAGGCGGCGCTGTACGGCGACCTCAAGCGCTTCGACGAGGCCTTCGCCCTGCTCGACCGGGTGATCACCCTGGCCGAGCGCTCCGGCGAGGACCACCTGCGCGGCAGCGCGCTGATCCGCAAGGCGCGCCTGGCGCAGCGCCGCGACGACCCGGAGACGGCGGTCGAGCTGCTGCGCGAGGGCGTCGCCCTGATCGACCCGGACCAGGACCCGCGGCAGGTGCTGGTGGCGGGCCACAACCTGGTCCACCTGCTGGTCGACACCGGCCGCTACCGCGAGGCCCTCGGGCGCCTCGACGAGACCCGCGCCCTGCATCTCCAGCTCGGCGGCCGCCTCGACTTCGTGCGCTTCCGCTGGCTGGAGGCGAAGGTCTACGACGGCCTCGGCTGGCTGCAACGCGCCGCCCGCCTCTACGCGGAGGTACGGCGCAGCTTCATCGAGGAGGGCCTGGCCTACGACGTGGCGCTGGTCTCGCTCGACCTCGCGGCGGTCTACAGCCAGGAGCGCAAGACCGCCGAGGTGCGGCGCCTGGCCGAGGAGGTACTGCCCATCTTCAGCTCGCAGATGGCGCACCAGGAGGCCATCGCCGCGCTGCTGTTCTTCCGCGACGCGGCGCGCAACGAGACCGCCACCGTGTCGCTGATCCAGGAAGTGGCCGACTATCTGCGCCGCTCGCGGGCCAACCCCGGCCTGCCGTTTCGCGCCGGCGTCGCTTCCTGAGCCGCCCGGCGGCCGGCTCTCCCCTGCATCGCCGTCCACCCCCTCCTGGACAAGGGGGGGCGACGGCTGCTAGGGTTTCTCCGTCATTCACTCCCGACGAGACGGAGACGGTGGAGCTTGAACCGCTTCTTGACCGGTGCCGGGCGCGACTCAGCCGGGTCCTCTTCCGGTACCGCATCCCGACGCAGGACGCCGAAGACCTGCTCCAGGAGACGTTCGTCATCCTGGTGGCGAAGTGGGAGTCCATCCACTGCCCCGAGGCCTGGCTGGCCGCCACGCTGCGCAACCGCTGCATCATCTACTGGCGGCGGCGGCGCACCCGGCTCTACGAGCTGATGGACGACGCCATGCTCGAGCTGCTGGCGCCGGGGGAGCCGCCGGCCCAGGAGCAGACCGACCTGCGGCGCGACCTCTGCCAGGCGCTGGGCCAGCTCGCGCCGCACCACCAGGAGCTGCTGCTGCTGCGCTACGGCTACGGCTGCACCTCGAGCGAGGTCGGCGATCGCATGGGCTACGGGGCCGGCAGCGTGCGCAAGATGACCCAGCGCTGCCTGCACCGCCTCGAGCGCGAGCTCGGCGGCGGGGCGGCGGCGGGGGAGGACGAGCACCCCGACGCCGGCGAGCGGCTGGGCGGTCCATGAGCGCGCCCGCCGCCCGCGCCGGCGCCGGCCCGCCGGCCTCGATCGAGGAGCTGCTGTCGCGCTGCGACGGGCCGATCCGCGACCTCCTGGCCGAGCACGCCATCCCGCCCGCCGACACCGAGGAGCTGCTGCTGCAGGCACTCCTCGTGCTGGTCTACCGCTGGCACGAGCTCGGCGACCCGGAGGCGTGGCTGTTCGCCACCCTGCACAACCACTGCAGGCGGTACCGGCGGCAGCGCGCGGCCGCCGCGGCGCGCGGCGCCGGCCGCTGAGCCCGGGCCCGCCGGCCGCCGGATGCCCGCCCTACCCGCCCGCCCGGACCGCCCCCGTCTGCTCGTCCTCGGCTGCGGCTTCGGCGGCTACTCGCTGCTCTACCGCCTGCGCCGCCGCCGCGACTTCGACGTCACCGTCGTCTCGCCGCGCAACTACTTCCTGTTCTACCCGCTGCTCGCCTCGGCCACCGTCGGCACGGTGGAGTTCCGCAGCATCACCGAGCCGGTGCCGCGGCGGCTGTCGAACGTGCGGCTGGTGCAGGCGTCGGCCGAGCGGGTGGACTTCGCCGCCCGCCGCGTCTCCTGCCGGGCGGCGGTGGGGGAGGACCGCTTCGAGCTGCCGTACGACCTGCTGGTGGTCGCCGTCGGCGCCGGCGTCGCCGACTACGGAGTCGAGGGCGTCTTCGAGCACGCCCTGACGCTCTAGAGCGTCGGCGACGCGCGCGCCATCCGCAAGGCGGTGCTCGACCGCGTCGCCGAGGCGGCGGTGCCGGACCTGCCGCCCGACGAGCTGCGCCGGCGCCTGACCTTCGTCGTCTGCGGCGGCGGCCCGACCGGCGTCGAGGTGGCGGCCGAGATCTCGGACCTCATCGACCGCGAGCTGGCGGCGAGCGAGCCGGCGCTCGCCGCCGCCGCCCGCGTGGTGCTGGTCGAGGCGCTCGACCGCCTGCTCACCGGCTTCGACGAGGCGCTCGCCGGCTACGCCCGCGAGCATTTCCAGCGCGAGGGCGTCGAGGTCCGCCTCGGCGCCGAGGTGGCGTCGATCGCCCCGCGCCTGGTGCACCTGCGCAGCGGCAAGGAGATCCCCTGCGGGCTGGTGGTGTGGGCGGCCGGCAACGCACCGCTGCCCTTCGTGCGCGGCCTCGACGCCGAGCACGACGAGCGCGGCCGCCTGGTGGTCGACGGCCACCTGCGCCTCGCCGGCCGCGCCGACGCCTACGCCCTGGGCGACTGTGCCGTCGACCCGGCGCACCCGCTGCCGGCCACCGCGCAGGTGGCGCAGCAGCAGGGCAAGTATCTCGCCGGGGCGCTGCGCCGCCGGCAACGCGGCGACGAGCCGCCGCCGTTCCGCTTCAAGAGCTCCGGCATGCTCGCCTACATCGGCGGCAGCCAGGCGCTGGTCGACCTGCCGCACGTCAAGTGGAGCGGCCGCACCGCGTGGCTGTTCTGGCAGTCGGTGTACCTCACCAAGCTGGTCAGCCCCGCCAACAAGGTGAAGGTGCTCTTCGACTGGGTGAAGAACCGCCTCTTCGGCCGCGACATGAGCCGCTTCTGAGGCTCAGGTGCGGACGCCGAGGAAGAGGTAGGTGGCGAACAGGGTGAAGAGGATGCCCGGGCTCCACACCGCGGCCAGCGGCGGCAGCGCCGACGCCTCGCCGAGGGTGGTGAAGAAGGCGTAGACGACGTAGAACACCATTCCCAAGACGATCGACAGGCCGATGCCGTAGAGCGCCCCCTGGCGGCCGAGCCGGAAGGCGAAGGGAAGGGCGACGAGCGCCATCACCAGCGCCACCACCGGGTAGGCGAGCTTGTTGTGGAGCTGCACGCGCAGCTCCGGCACCCGCTGGCCGCTGGCCTCGACCTCGTCGATGTAGTCCTGGAGGTTGCCGTAGTTCATCTGCTCGGGGGCGCGCACCTCCGACTGGAAGTACTCCGGGGTCTCCGGGAAGTCGATCAGCCGCGGCTCGTCGAAGGGCTGGTAGGACACGACGTCGACGCCGTCGAAGCGGCGGATCCAGCCTTCGTCGACCCGCCAGCGGGCGCTCTCCGGGTCGAAGGAGGCGGCGGAGGCGAACAGGCGCCCGACCAGCCGGTGCTCGTCGTCGAACTCGAACACCTGCAGGCGCTGCAGGGTCTCCCGCGCCGCGTCGTAGTGCAGGTAGTTGTAGACGTAGCGGTCCTGGCCGAACAGCCACTGGCGGTCGGCGCGGCGGAAGGTGCGCGGCGTCTCGCGACCGCGGATGCGGTCCTCGGCCTGCGCCACGCGCGCGTTCGAGGCCGGCAGCACCAACGCCTGCAGCAGCGCGCACAGCACCGCCACGCCGAGGGCGGCGAACACCGCCGGCACCGCCAGCCGGTAGAGGCTCACCCCCAGCGCCTTCCACGCCGTCACCTCGTTGCTGCGCGACAGCAGGCTGAAGGTGATCAGCGTCGCCACCAGCACCAGGATCGGCGCCAGGTCGTAGAAGATCTGCAGCGCCAGGTACTTGTAGTAGTCGAAGACCACCGAGCGCGGCGCGTCGTTCTTGATCACCTCGTCGACCAGCTCCGAGAAGTCGGCGATGACGTAGATCGAGAGCGCCGACAGCAGCACCATGAAGAAGACGAAGCCGAAGACGCGGATGACGTAGCGGTCGATCAGGTTGGGGAAAACGAGGCGCAGCCGCGGCAGCCGCAGCACTAGGTCGGGGGCGGCGCCGACCCGCTGGACGCGCCGCTGGTGGCGCCGCTGCTTGCGCTGGCGCTGCCGCGCCTTGCGCCGCCCCTGCAGCACGCGGATGCCGCTCCACAGGTCCTCGCGCACCCAGCGGTCGACCTTCGACAGCAGCAGGCTCTTGTCGCGGTTGCGGCGGAACAGCAGCACGACGCCGATCACCGCCAAGACGAGGTTGGGGATCCACATCGCCGCCCACGGCGCCAGCTTGCCGAAGCGCGCCGCCTCCTCGCCGTTGGACAGCATCACGTAGTAGACCAGGATGACGAGGATCGACAGCGCGAACCCCGACGCCTTGCTGCCGCGCCGGTTGTTGAAACCGAGCGGCAGCGCGCACAGTCCGAACACCATGCAGGCGAAGGGGATCGAGAACTTCTTGTGCACCTCGACCCGCGCCAGGTTGCGCATCTCGGCGCTCACCTCCGGGTCCTGCTTGAGGTCGAGCAGCTCCTCGATGGTCTGCTCGCGCACCGTCTTCGAGGCCGAGATGCTCCTGCGCTGCGAGGAGGTGAACTCGTCCTGCAGCACCTGGCCGACGCGGTCCTGGCGGCTGACCTGGTAGGTGCCGGGCTGGTTGAAGTCGATCTCGTGGGTGTAGGCCTGCTCGAGATCGAGCACCACCCGCTCGCCGGCCTCGTCGAGGGTCAGCCGGCCACGCTCGGCGACCGTCACCTGGTTGCGGGTGCCAGGCAGCGACTGCGCCAGGATCACGCCGTGCCACTGGTCCGACTCCTGCGGCTGCTCGAAGACGTAGAGCAGAGTGCCCTCGAACTCCGAGTAGAAGACGCGCGGCTCGACCTGCCTGGCCACCGTCTCGGTGATGATGGTCAGCCGCAGGTACTGCAGCGAGTGGTTGCCCCACGGCAGCACCCACACCATGAGCAGGGTGTTGGCGACGGTGAAGAAAGCGGAGACGAGGAGGATCGGCCGGTAGAGCGACACCAGGCTGATGCCGGAGGAGCGCAGCGCGATCAGCTCGCTGTCCGACGCCAGGCGGCCGACGGCGATCAAGATGCCGAAGAGCAGCGACATCGGGATGGTCAGCACCACGATGTTGGGCAGCGTGTAGACGAGCAGCTCGCCGACCACCGACAGGGGCAGGCCGCGGCGGATGATCATCTCCGCCGACTGGAAGAGGAAGCGGATGAGCAGGATGAAGGTGTAGACCAGGAAGCCCAGGGCCAGCGGGCCGAGGATCTCGCGCAGCACGTAACGGTCGAGTCGGCGCAGGCCCATGGGTGTGCGATTATACGGGCCGAACCATGGGACCCCTCTCCGGCCGCACCATCCTGGTCACCGGCGGCGCGCACCGCGTCGGCGGCGCGGTCAGCCGCCACCTGGGGGAGCTGGGGGCGCGGGTGGTGGTGGCGTACCACGAGAGCGCCGCGGTGGCCGAGGCGCTGGTCGAGTCGCTGGCCGCCGGCGGCACGGCGGTGCGGGCGGACCTGGCGGCGGCCGACGGTCCGGAGCGGCTGCTGGCCGCGTGCGAGGACGCCGGGACGCTGCCGGACGCGGTGGTGCACGCGGCGGCGTCGTTCCTGAACCGGCGGGCGCTGGAGACGACCGCCGCGGAGTGGGACCGGGTGTTCGCGTTGAACACGCGGGCCTTCCTGCTGCTGGCGCAGGCGTTCGCGCGGCGCCACAGGGTGGTGGCGCCGGCGGCTTCCGAGGGGGCGACGGTGGGGGAGGCGCGGTCCCGGGACCTGGCGTTGATCGCGATCTCGGACTCGGGGGCGCTCGAGCTGTGGACGGACTACGCGGTGCACTGCGTGTCGAAGGCGGCGCTGCTGCCGCTGGTGCAGGTGCTGGCGAAGTCGCTGGGGCCGGCGGTGCGGGTGAACGCGGTGCTGCCGGGGCCGGTGCTGCCGCCGGAGGATTTTCCGGCCGCGCGGGTGGCGGCGGTAGGGGAGCACACGTTGTTGAAACGGGGTGGCGAACCTCGGGACGTGGCTACGGCGGTGGCGTTCTTGCTGACGAACCGGTACACGACGGGGACGCTGCTGGAGGTGACGGGGGGGGCGCATCTGTGGCGGGCGACGTTGGACCGGGCTCAGGGGCCGGGGTGACCATGCTGCGAGTCGAAAGGCGCTACCGCTTCAGTACCGCCCACTTGTATCGGCGGCCGGAGTGGTCCGAGGAGGAGAATCTGCGGCGTTTCGGGAAGTGCGCGTACGAGCCGGGGCACGGGCACAATTACCGGCTGTGGGTGGCGGTGAGCGGCGAGGTGGATGCGGCGACGGGGTTCTTGGTGGATTTGGGGGAGCTGGATGCGGTGGTGGACCGGGAGGTGGTGTCGGTGCTGGACCATCGGCACGTGAACCATGCGGTGGCGGAGTTCGGGGTCGGGCCGGTGGCGGGCGGGACGAGGGTGCCTTCGAGCGAGGAGCTGGTCGGGTGGGTGCGGCGGCGGCTGGAGGGGGAGTTGCCGGAAGGGGTGCGGCTGGTGGGGGTGCGGCTGGAGGAGGACGAGGATCTGGCGTGCGAATGGGTGGGGGCGGAGACCTGAGAGAGGATTCCTGGGGTCTTGCCGCTTCGGGACGCCCTGAGCTCTCTCGGCGATCATCTCGGTGGGAACGGTCCTTCGATGCGGCGTAGGCACGGCGCGGCGGGAGTGACTTCGCTTCGAAGCCGGTGACGGTCGCCGCCGGCGGGGCCACCGCGCACGGAGGGCGGGAAGGCCCTCCGCGCCCGGCGGCCCCGCCGGCACACACCGCGGGTGCCTCCGACCACCAACCTCGTCCGTCCACCTCAGCGGCGAGCTCCCGAAGCAGCACCGGTTTCAGGTGGGGAGGCCCTCCGGCAGTCGCTGGCGCGGGGGAGTCGAGCTGGGCAGAGCGCTCCGGGAGGGCAGAGCCTGCTTTTTCCCCTTGCTGATCTGTTCGGGGTTGGGGTGTGGGCGGAGGCAAGTTGACATAATATATCTTATCGGACTCTAGATTCATGGTGGAAATCGCCTGGCACGGCCACTCCCTTTCGCAGCCCGGGCTGGGTGCTTCGCGACCGTAGCACTTCCCCGAGCCGAGGGCGGGAAGCACCCAGACCGGGCGTGTGCTTTGTGATTGGAGCTTCAGCCGCGGTCGGTGGCGGCTTCGTCTCGGAGTTGCTGGAGGATCTGTTCCAGGGCGGTGATGAGGTCGGTGCGGTCTACTTCTCGCTGGCGGAAGGAGAGGCTCAGGGAGTAGCGCTTGTCGGGGGCGGCGAACTTGAAGACGTGGGGCTTCTTGCTGCGGCGGCCGTCGGTGGCGGCGGTCTTGCGCATGCGGCGGCGGAGGTCGTCGCGGTTGAGGCCGCTCCTGGAAACCTCTTCGAGGAGGCGCAGCATCTCGTCCTCGGAGCCGGCCTTGAGGACCTCCAGGAGCAGGGACTTGCTGGCGATGCCGAGGGCCTGGACCGCTTCGCGGACCCGCGCCGGCATCGCCAGCAGGGTCAGGCACTCGGTGATCACCGTGCGCGACTTCCCCACCGCCTCGGCGATCTGCTCGTGGGTGTAGCCGTGGCGCTCCGACAGCGCGCGGTAGCCTTCCGCCTCCTCGAACGGCGTCAGGTCCTTGCGCTGCAGGTTCTCGATGAGGGCGATCTCCAGCGCCTCGTCCTCGTTGACGTCGAGGACGACCGCCGGGATCTCGTAAAGGCCCGCCTCCTGCGCCGCGCGGTAGCGGCGCTCGCCGGAGATGATGCGGAAGCCGTCGGCCGGCTCGTCGCCGAGCGGGCGGACCAGGATCGGTTCGAGCACCCCCTTGTCGCGGATCGACGACACCAGGTCGTCGAGCTCGCCCATCGCCTTGCGGGGCTGGTTCGGGTCGGGCTCGACCGAGGACAGGGGCAGCATCCGGCCCACCGGCGTGTCGTGGCGCGTCGTCAGCTCGTCGACGAAGTGGGTGTCGTGCCGCATCTTCACGCGCAGCGGCAGTCCTCGCTTCCTGGCTTCGGCGGTGCTCATCGTCGTGCTCCTCCCTGCTGGCTCCTCATCCCGGTATCCGGACGCGGATCACACCCGCGCCACGACCTCCTCCGACAGCCGGTAGTACTCGAAGGCGCCGCTCGAGCGCGGGGCGAAGCTGAAGATCGACTCGCGGTAGGCCGGGCTCTCCTCCAGCCGCACGCTCTTGGTGATCACCGTCTCGAACACCTTGTCGCCGAACACCCGCTCGATCTGCTCGTGGATGTCCTTCGACAGCAGCGTCCGCTTGTCGAACAGGGTGATCAGCGCGCCGAGGATCTGCAGCTGGGGGTTGGCCCGCGCCTTGATTTTGTCGACCGTCTCCAGCAGGTCGTCGGTGCCCTCGAGCGCGAAGTAGCTGGCCTGGATCGGGATCATCACGTGCGTCGCCGCCACCAGCGCGTTGACGGTGATGATGCCGAGCGTCGGCGGCGTGTCGATGACCACGTAGTCGTAGTCCTCGTGCACCTGCGCCAGCTCGTCCTTGAGGCGGTAGTGGCTGTCGATCTCGCCGATCAGCTTGGCCTCGATCTTGGCGAGGGCGATGGTGGCGGGCGCGATGGAGAGGTTGGGCACCTTCTCCACCGGCACCACGACGTCCGGCACGTGCACGTCGGGCTCGGTCATGGCGTCGTAGATCGAGCGGCCGACGGCGTGGACGTCGAGGTACGACATGGTGCTGTTGCCCTGCGGGTCGAGGTCGACCAGCAGGGTGCGCAGCCCCTTGCTGGCCAGCGCCGCGGAGAGGTTGATGGCGGTGGTGGTCTTGCCCACGCCGCCTTTCTGGTTCGTGATGGCGATGATCATAGGTCGCCGGGCAGTGTACGGACCCGGCGCGGTGCGGTCAAGGCGAGGGCCGAAACGGCCGATGTCGGCGCGCCGACAGGGCGGTGGCGGGGGGACCGGCGGGGTGTTCGGGAATGTCGGCGCGCCGACATCTGGTGGCGTCGGCGGCGGCTGACCGCTACATCTCGTACTTGCCGAGGTCCTCGGGGCTGATCTCTTCCAGCCACTTCTTGAGCTTCTCCTCGTCCGTCGCCTGGGTGGCGAGGTCGACGGCCTGGGCCTTGTCGAGGACGGGCTGGAGGACGAAGATCGGCGCTTCGGTGCGCAGGGCGAGGGCGATGGCGTCGCTGGGGCGGGCGTCGATCTCGACGGCGGTGCCGTTGGTCTGGACGTGGATCTGGGCGTAGAAGGTGTTGTCGCGCAGGTCGGAGATGACGATCTTGCTGACCTTGGCGCCGATGGTCTCGATGGCGTTGCGCAGCAGGTCGTGGGTCATCGGGCGCGGGGTCTCGACGCTCTCGAGGCGCAGGGCGATGGCGTTGGCTTCGAAGACACCGATCCAGATCGGCAGGAAGATCCGGCCCGCCTCGTCGCGGAGAATGACGATGGGCACGTTGGAGGTCGGGTCGAGCATCAGCCCCTTGATCTCCATGCGGACTTCGCTCTGCGGCTCGGCGTCGGTCATGCGGCCATTCTCCGGCTAAGGTCGGTTGCCGTCAAGTCGAACGTCAAGAACGTCAACTTCGGGGGGAGGGGCGTTGGTGGCGGGGGGGGGGGGGGGGGGGGGGGGGGGGGGGGGGGGGGGGGGGGG
>CAZLBJ010000433.1:0-6944 GCA_964557755.1 uncultured Thermoanaerobaculia bacterium | reverse complement strand
GCGGCCTCGTCCTCGTCCTCGTCCTGGTCGGCCGGTGTCTCGGGGGCGACCGCGGGCGCCGGCCTCGCCGGCGGCTCGAGCGGCAGCGTCAGGGTGAACACGGCGCCGGCGCCGGGCCGGCTCTCGACCTCCAGCGTGCCGCCGTGGTGGCGCACGATGTCGGCGCTGATGGCGAGGCCGAGGCCGGTGCCGCCGCGCCCCAGCTTGGTGGTGACGAAGGGCTCGAAGATGCGCCCGAGGTCCGCCTCGGCGATGCCGCAGCCGGTGTCGGCGACGCGCAGCCGGGCGCGCCGTGACGGCTCGGCGCCGTCCGCCGCCGCCACCTCGGCCAGCTCGAGGGTCAGCGTGCCGCCGCCCTCCTCCATCGCGTCGCAGGCGTTGAGCAGCAGGTTGGTCACCACCTGCTGCAGCTCGCCGCTCTCGCCGTGCACCACCGCGATGCCGGCGGGCGGCGGCGTCCAGGCGACGCGGATGCCGCGCTTCGACAGCCGCTCGCGCAGCAGCTCCAGGCACTCGTCGACGGCGCCGGCGAGCGCCACCGGTCCCATCTCGCCGGAGCGGTTGCGCGCGAAGTCGAGCAGGTTGTGGACGATCCTGGCGGCGCGGAAGGTCTGCCGCTCGACCTTGCGCAGCATCGCGTGGCGCGGGTCGTCGGGCGGCGTCTCGGCGAGCAGCATCTGGGCGTAGCTCGAGATGCCGGTGAGCGGGGTGTTGACCTCGTGGGCGACGCCGGCCGCCATCACGCCGAGCGCCGCCAGCCGGTCGCGCTCCTTGAGCGCCGCCTCCATCACCACCCGCTCGCTGACGTCGTGGATGACCAGGATCGAGCCGCCGCGGCCGTGGCGCGAGAAGTGTGCGACGCTGATCTGCAGGTGCCGCTCGCCGCCCTCAGGCGGGCAGAAGGAGACCTCCAGCGGCCCGGCGCCCGGCTCCGGCAGCGGCGCGACGGGCAGCATCTCGGCGAACGGCAGGCCGGCGAGCTCGCCGTGCTCGCGGCCCACCATGCGGGCGAGGCCGAGGTTGGCGGTGACCACCCGGCCGTCGGCGTCGAGCACCGCGATGCCGGCCGGCGACGACTCGATGATCCCCTCGTTGTACTGCTGGAGGCGCGACACCTCGTCCAGCCGGCTCTGCAGCTCGTCGACGAGCTGTGCGTTCTCGATCGCCAGCGAGGCGCGGTCGAGGAGCTGGCGCAGCAGGGCGACGTCGTCGCTGGTCAGCCGCTCCTGCCCCGCCTTCCAGCCGGCCAGCACCACGCCCACCGGGTTGTCGTGGACGGTCAGCGGCAGTGCGTAGCGGAAGCCGGCGGCGTAGAGCTGCTGGACGGGCTGCGGCGCCGGCGCCGGCAGGGCGGGCACGGTGAGGCGGCGCGCCTCCTCGTCCCAGAAGCCGTCACCCAGGACGTCGATCGGCAGCGCCGGCGGCAGCGGGAGCTGCGGGCGCACCGGCCGCAGCACGCCGCCGCGCACGAGATACAGGTTGGCGCGTTCGAGGTCCACCGCCTCGGTCACCGCGTCGAGGAGCTTGCCGCACAGGCGGTCGAGGTTGCGCTCGCGCAGCAGCTCGCGGCCGAAGTCGAGCAGGGCCCGCCGCTTGCCGAAGGTGCCGCGGTACTGGATGCGCTCGATGCCGCCGGCGATGCCGCGCCGCGCCGGCACCAGCACGCCGGCGATCGCCAGGCCGGCGAGGAACACCAGCACGTTGCGCACCAGTGGCACGTCCTGCGGCACGCCGCGGCCGATCGCCATGTTGGCGAGCGAGAAGCCGATGACGCCCAGCAGCAGGGTCAGCGTGTAGGAGATGGCGTCGCGCACCATCACCTCGATGTCCCACAGCTTGTAGCGCAGGATGGCGTAGGCGAAGGTCAGCGGCACCAGCAGCAGCGGCAGCACCGAGGCCGACACCGCCGCCTCCGGCCAGGCGGCGCCGGCGAGGAACGGCACAACGTAGAAGGCGACGAACGGCAGGTAGCCGCCGAGCATGCCGGCGGCGATCCAGCGGAGCTGGCGCTGCTCCTCCCAGTCGCCCTCGCGGCGCAGGCGCAGCACCAGCACGGCGACGGCGGCGAGGGCGAGGACGGCGAGGTGCGCCACCTCGAGGCGGTCGGTGCGCTCGATCACCGTGCCGACGTCGCCGCCGAGCCGCGGGCCGAGCAGGCCGGCGCCGGTCATCAGGTCGGCCTGCACGAGGAGCAGGAAGACCGCCGGCAGGTAGAGGAACGGCAGCACCGCGCGGCGGCCGCCGAACCAGCTCGGGAAGACCAGGAACAGGTGCAGCGTCAGAGGCGGCAGGAACAGCCGCCCGGCGAGGTCGCCGGCGTAGAGCAGGCGGCCGAGGAGGTCGTACTCGTTGCCCGGGGTCAGCAGGTAGAACGCCGCCGAGGCGAGGCACCAGAGGAAGAACAGGCGGCCCGGGGCGCGAGCGTCCTTGAGCAGCGTGTAGACGCCGATCAGCAGGTAGGCGGCGCCGATCAGGGCGAGGATCAGGAACGGGAAGTCGACGTCGAGGGGCGGCCGGGCGTAGAGGATCCGCTGCAGGCCGTCGCCGCGGCCGAGCAGCACCTCGCTGGTCTGCCGGCCGCGCAGCCCGGTGGCGAGCCCGGCGCGGCTGTCGACCTGGCGGCCCTGGACGGCGAGGATCTGGTCGCCGGGCTGGAGGCCGGTATCCGGGTGGCTCACCGCCTCCACCCGCCACACGCCGCCGGCCGGGACGGCGGTGAAGCCGAGCGGCTGGAACGAAGCCACCTGCCGCGCCACGCTGAGGCCGCCGAGCGTCGCCACCACCGCCGTCAACAGCAGTGCCGCAGCCAGGAAAACGAGTCGATGCGAGCGCGGCGTCACCAGGTGGACCTCTGATCCCGGACTTCAGGAACGCAGGTTTCGTGCCACCTCTCCAGCCATCTGGAGGGGCGAAATCCCTCGTTCTGAAGCGGTTTTACGACGGGTCGTCCGGTTTTATGGACGCGATCCAACCCGCTGGATCCAACGAGTTGAGGTGCCAGCTCGGGGAGGGGATCAGAAGCGCAGCGCGATGCCGCCGATGAGGCGCTTGCGCAGCTCCTCGCGGTCCTCCTGGCTGGCCTCGCTGAGGAAGGGCCAGGAGCCGCGGGAGACCTGCATGTTGAGCTGCAGCGCCATGTCGGTGGCGAGGTCGACGAGGACGCCGAGGTCCTGGGTGACCATCAGCTCGAGCCGCTCGACCTCCAGCCGAGGCGACGGCCTGCCGACCTCGCGCAGCGCCAGGGGCGACTGCTCGAGGCGGTGGAAGGCGACGAACAGGCCGGTCGAGGTGACGTCGAAGTGGGTGTCGAGCGAGGTCACCAGGTAGCGCACCTGGTTCTCGTAGGGCACCGCGTCGGTGGCGACGAAGACGCCGCCGCCGCCCTCGGCCAGGTGCGACTCCAGCCGCGTCACCACCGTCGGCGTCAGGCGGCGGTTGACCGCCAGCTGCACCTCCGGCATCTCGTCGCCGGGGACCAGGTAGAGGCTGTCGTAGCGGTCGAGGATCTGGTCGCTGAAGTACATCCGCTGCGTCTCGTCGAAGCGGCGGTGGGTGGCGCCCAGCGACAGCGAGTCGTCGTCGCTCGACTGGTGGGTCAGCACGAGCTGGTAGCAGTGGCCGTCGTTCTGCTCGCAGGCGTCGTCGAGGTCGTCGGTGCCGCGCAGCGTCGGCACGAAGAAGTCGCGGGGCAGCGTCTCGTCGTCGTAGACCTTGACCGAGGCGGCGGCCGAGGCCTGCCAGGACGGAGCGAGCTGCACCACCAGGCCGCCGCGCGGCGACAGCGACAGCGAGCCGTCGCGCAGCGCGGTGTAGAGGCCGTACTCGACGAGCACCGACGGTTGCACCTGCATGCCGGCCCTGCCGAAGAGGTCGACGCGCTGCTGCTCGGGGGTCAGCAGGCCCTGGCCGCCGGCGAAGCCGAAGCCGGAGACGCGTTCGCGGTAGCGCACGCCGGTCTGCAGGCTGGCGCGGTCGGTCAGCGCCGTCGTGTAGGTGCCCTCGAAGCGCCAGCTCCGCGACTCCTCGGGGATCGACTGCGGGTCCATGAAGCCGTGGCGGTGGAAGTTGCTCTCGGCGGTGTACTGAGCCACGAAGTCGGAGCGGCCGTGCTCGCCGAGGTCGTGGGAGACGGCCAGCCGGTAGTGCTCGAAGTCGACCTCCTGGGGCGTCTCGCCGGAGACGTCGAGGCGGTCGTTGCGCGAGCTGAGGCGGACGGTGGTGTGGTCGTCGCTGGCCACCGACAGCGACAGCGCGCGGGCGAAGCCGGACGGGCCGCCCTCCGTGCCGGCGCCGTAGCCGGGCTGGAGCTGCATGTAGTCGCCGGAGAGGCCGAGCCGCACGGCGCCGACCTGCCCCTGCACCCCCACCTCGCCGCGCGTCACCTGGCCCGAGGAGGAGCCGATCTCGTCGACGCCGGTGGTGGCGCGCATCTGCGCCGCCACGCGGGTCGGGCGCGCCAGGGCGGAGACCGGCAGCAGGGTGCCGCCGGCGACGCTGCCGGCGCGCCGCGTCGCCTCCTGGATCTCGGCGAGCTGGATCTCGCGCAGGACGTCGGTCGGCACCTGCGAGCGCACCGACCAGAAGTCCTCGCCGTCGCGCCCTTCGGCCGTCGCCTCGCCGAGCTCGAGCTCGAGGAACTGGTAGGCCTGGGCGGTGGTGCGGGTGAGCTGCACCACCGCCGGCACGAAGCCCGCCTTGTGGGCGATCACCTTGTAGAGGCCGGCCGGCAGGGCGTCGAACAGGAAGTGGCCGCGCTCGTCGGTCACCGCCTGCGACAGCGACAGGTCGCTCAACCGGTAGAGGTAGACGCGCGCCGAGGCGAGCGGGTCGCTCGGCCCGGAGACCTTGCCGCCGACGCCGGCCACGCGGTCGGCCGCCGTGCTGGCAGAGGCCGGCGCGCCCGCCGCCACCGGCGCCAGCAGGGCCGGCAGGACGAGGGCCAGGGCGAGTTTGGAGATGGTGCGGGCTAGCATGAGTTTCCTTGTGATCCCTGAGTATAGGCATCCCTGTCCATCCCTGTCAACGCGGGGAGCGGCGTGCGCGCCACGGCCACGGCGACCACCGACGCGGCGCCGGCGCGGCGCAGGGCGCGGGCGGCGGCGTCGAGGGTGGCGCCGGTGGTGGCGACGTCGTCGACGAGGAGGACGCGGCGCCCCGCGAGGCGCCGGCGGTGGCGGCGGCGGACGCGGAAGGCGCCCTCGACGTTGGCGCGCCGGCGGTGGCGGGGCAGGCGGGCCTGGGTGCGGGTGGGGCGGCGGCGGGCGAGGGCGCCGGCGTACGGCAGCGCCAGCAGCGCGGCCAGCGGGCGGGCGACGAGCTCGGCCTGGTTGTAGCCGCGGCGCAGGCGCCGCCACGGGTGGAGGGGCACCGGCACGACCAGGTCGGCGGCCAGGGCGCCAGCGAGGCCGGGAGCTCGGCGCTCGCGCAGCCAGGCGGCGAGCGGCCGGGCGAGGGCGGCGCCGAGGTGGGCGCAGCGGGCGAACTTCAGGGCGTGCACCACGGCGACCAGCGGCGGCTCGAAGCTCCACGGCGAGAGCAGAACGCGGAAGTCCGGCGCCCGCCGCCGGCAGTCGGCGCACGGCTCGGCGCGCCGGCCGCCCGGCTCGCCGCAGCGCGGGCAGCCGGGGCGGTGGTGGGCGAGGCGGCCGCGGCAGGCGAGGCAGAGCCCGAAGTCGGGGCGGCCGGCGAGGGCGGCGCCGCACCCCGGGCAGGGCGAGGGCAGCAGCAGGTGGAGGGCGGCGGCGGCCGGGCGCGGGGCGGCGGGGCGGGGACCTGTGACAGGCATCGGCGGTGTCTCGTAAGAGGATGGGGAGACCGCACCTCGTCGTCCGCCGGCGCGGCCTCTCCACCCCCGTGCGCCACGGTGCACCACGGCGCACGGGGGTCGTATCGAGTCGGGACGCGAAACGGGCCGGGGATCTCCCGGCGGAGCGGCTATACTGCCGCCGCCCGCAGAACGGCCGGCGCCGCCGCCACCGAGACGAGCCGCAACGCCAAGGAGGGACCTTGACCCGCACCGCAACCCGCACCCTGGTTCTCGCCGCCGCCCTGGCCGCGGCCGGCGTCCTCGCCCCCCGCGCCGCCGCCGCCGAGCTGTACCACTTCACCGCCTCCGCCTTCGTCGGCTTCGGCGGCTCGGTGGATGCCGAGCCCGGCGACGGCTTCGACAACACCGGCGTCCAGCTCGGATTCTCCTACCTCACCGAGCCGCTCACCCGCGTCGCGGTGCGCGTCGGCGAATTCGGCCTCGCCGACGGCGGCGACTTCGAGCGGCTGACCGACGCCGACCTCACCTACCTCACGGTGTCGGGCGAGTACCTGTTCGCCGAGCCGTGGTACGACTCCTGGGTGTTCGTCGGCCTCGGCTACTACAGCGTGGGCGGCGACGCCCGCTTCGGCGGCGGCGACGAGGACGAGGGCGCGCTGGGCGGCACCATCGGGATCACCGGCGAGTTCCAGATCACCCGCCGGGTCGACTTCGTGGTCGAGCTGGCGGGCCACTACGCGGACTTCGACGACTCCCAGATCTTCGGCGCCGCCCACGCCGGCGTCGCCTTCCACTTCTAGCGGCCCGCGGGCGCCGCCCTCCACTTCCGGCGCGCCGCCGCCGGGTTCAGCCTCGGGCGTCGTCGGCCACCGGGAGGCCGGCGTCCTCGAACGCGGCGAGGAGCTGGCGGCGCTGCTCGGACTTGCCGCGGAAGCGCAGGCGCACCGAGCGGTCGCCGTCGCGCTCCTGCATGCTCAGCTGCTCGGTGTCGATGCCGAGGTCGTCGAGCACCGACGCCACCTCCCGCAGCGTCCGCTCGCGCGGCAGCCCCAGCATCACCTCCTGGTGGTCCGAGCGGATCAGCCGCTCCACCGGGCGCAGCGCGGCGAGCACGATCAGCAGCACGACGGTGGTGACCACCGCCTCGGTGTAGAAGCGGCCGCCGACCGCCATGCCG
>CAZLBJ010000432.1:0-5560 GCA_964557755.1 uncultured Thermoanaerobaculia bacterium | reverse complement strand
ATGGAGGAGGCGCTGGAGCTGCCGCCGGACGCCCTCGCCGTCACCTGGCGCAGCCTCGCCGAGGTCGGCAACCTGTCGTCGACCTCGGTGCTGCTGGTGCTGCAGGAGACGCTGGAGCACCACCGGCCGGAGCCCGGCAGCCTCGGCATGCTGATGGCCATGGGGCCGGGCTTCTGCTCCGAGCTGGTGCTGCTCGAGTGGTGAGCGGGCTCTGCTGGCATCGCGGAAGGAGGTCTTCTTGAAGGATCGCCCGCCGGCGCGCCGCCCCGAGGCGGTGACACGACACCACGGCGTCGTGCGCGTCACCCACTGGCTCACCGCCGTGCTGCTGCTCGGCATGGTCGCCAGCGGCCTGCAGATCTACAACGCCTTCCGCCACTTCGGCATCCGCGGCGAGCCGTACCTCCGCCCCAACCCCTTCGACGGCGTCCGCTTCCCGGAGTGGGCGAGCCTCGGCGGCTGGCTGGCCGGCGGCCTCAACTGGCACTTCGCGCTCGCCTGGCTGTTCGTCCTCGCCGGCCTCGTCTACCTCGGCTTCCTGGCCGCCTCCGGCGAGTGGCGGGGCCTGGTGTTCCGGCCGCGCGACGTGCCGCGCGCCTGGCAGATGCAGCTCTACTACCTGCGTTTGCGCAAGCAGCACCCGCCGCAGGGCAAGCACAACGCGCTGCAGAAGCTGGCCTACAGCGGGGTGCTGGTGCTCGGCGTGCTCTCCGTGCTCACGGGGTTCGCGATCTACAAGCCGGTGCAGCTCTGGTGGCTCACCTGGCTCTTCGGCGGCTACGAGCTCGCCCGCTACTGGCACTTCCTGGCGGTGTGGCTGTTCGTCGCCTTCGTCGCCGTGCACGTGGTGATGGTGCTGCTGGTCGACCCCGGCTCGCTGCGCGCCATGGTCACCGGCCGCTACCGCGGGAGGTTCCCGAGCCATGACTGACGATCTCAGCCGCCGCGCAGTGCTGCGGCTGGCCCTCCTCGGCGGCGGCGCCGCGGCGCTCTCCGCCTGCGGCTGGCGCGGCGGCCCGCTCGAGCCGGCGCTGCGCGGCTGGTCGCGCGTCAACGACTTCGTGGGCGAGAAGGTGCTGCTCTCCGGCAGCCGCCTGGCCCGCCAGTACCCCGTCGCCGCGCGCACGCCGGAGGACGCCTTCCCGGCCTACGCGCGCACCCGCCCGCGCAGCCGCCTGGTGCTGCCCGACGATGCCGACTGGGGGTTCGAGGTCGGCGGCCTGGTGCGCAGCCCGCTGCGGCTGACGCGGCCGATGCTGGAGGCGATGCCGCGCCTGACCTACACGGTCAAGCACTACTGCGTCGAGGGGTGGACCGCCATCGGCACCTGGAGCGGCGTGCCGCTGGCCGCCGTCGCCGAGCTGGCGCAGCCGGCGCCCCAGGCGCGCTTCCTGCGCTTCGACTCCTTCGACGCCGGCTACTACAACGGCTGGGACCTGAAGAGCGCCTACCACCCGCAGACGATCCTCGCCTACGCCTTCAACGACCGGCCGCTGGACGTCCACCACGGCGCGCCGCTGCGCCTCTACTCGCCGATCAAGCTCGGCTACAAGCTGACCAAGTACCTGACCGGCATGACCTTCACCGTCGAGCGCCCCGGCGGCTACTGGGAGGACCGCGGCTACCCGTGGCTGGCGGGGATCTGAGCCTCCTCGCCTACACCGCGCTGGTCGCCGCGGTCGGCGCCGAGCGGCTGGTCGAGCAGGGCGTGGCGCGGCGGCACGAGCGCTGGCTGGCGGCGCGCGGCGGCCGGCCGGTGGGCGACGGCCACTACCCGGTGATGGTGGCGCTGCACGCGCTCTTCCTGGTCGCCTGTCTGGCCGAGCCGTGGCTGCTGGAGCGGCCGTTCGTGCCCGCCCTCGGCTGGCCGATGCTGGCGCTGGTGGGGCTCGCCATGGCGCTGCGCTGGTGGGCGGTGCGCAGTCTCGGCCGGCGCTGGACGACGCGCATCTGGGTGCTGCCGGGGGCGCCGCGGGTCGCCGGCGGGCCGTACCGCTTCGCCGCCCACCCGAACTACCTGGCGGTGGCGGTGGAGCTGTTCGCGCTGCCGCTGGTGCACACCGGATGGCTCACCGCCGCCGTCTTCGGCAGTGCGAACCTCGTCCTCCTCGGCCACCGCATTCGGGTGGAGGCGGCGGCGCTGGCGGCGGCGGAGGCCGGCGGCTGAGCCCGGCGGCGCTCTTGCAGTACGCTCCCCGCGTGGAAGACTTGGAGATCCTCGCCGGCATCGCCGCGGTGGCCCGCCGGCACCTCGGCCACGCCGGGCCGCTGGAGCCGCGGACGCGGCTGGTGGAGGACCTCGAGCTCGACTCCATCCGCCTGCTGACCCTGGCCGTCGAGGTCGAGAACCACTTCCGCATCTGCCTCGACGAGGACGACGACCGCGCCGTCGAGACGGTGGGCGACCTGGTGGCGGTGGTGCGCCGCGAGCTCGGCGCCGGTGCCGCCGGTGCCGCCGCGGCACCGTCCGTCTGAACCGCCCGGGCGCCGCCCGCCACCCACCAGCGACCCGCGAAACGCCATGACCCCGCCCGCCGCCGCCACCGCCACGGCCGTCGAGCCGGTCACCGTCGGCGAGCTGCTCGAGCGCGCCGCCGGCGTCCCCGGCCACGGCCTGCGCTTCCTCGACCGCCAGGAGCGCGAGCGCTTCGTCGCCTGGGCCGAGCTGCGCGAGCGCGCCCGCGAGGTCGCCGCCGGCCTCGCCGCCCTCGGCGTGGCGCCCGGCGAGCGGGTGGTGCTGGTGCTGCCCACCGGCATCGCCTTCTTCGACGCCTTCTTCGGCATCCTGCTCGCCGGCGCGGTGCCGGTGCCGCTCTACCCGCCGGTGCGCCTCGGGCGGCTGGCCGAGTATCACCGCCGCACGGCGCGCATGTTCGAGCTCGCCGGCGCCCGGCTGCTGGTCGCCGACCGGCGGGTCAAGCGCATCCTGGGCGAGACGGTGGCGCGCGCCCGCCCCGCCCTCGGTTGCCGTACGCCGGAGGAGGTGGCGGCCGGCGGGGCAGGAGGCTTCCGGCCACCGCCGGCGGCGGCCGGCGACCTGGCGCTGGTGCAGTTCTCCTCCGGCACCACGGTGGAGCCCAAGCCGGTGGCGCTGTCGCACCGAGCGATCGTCGCGCAGGCGCGCCTGCTCAACTCGTTCTGGCCGGACGCGGAGGACGGCGGGCGCCACAGCGGCGTCTCATGGCTGCCTCTCTACCACGACATGGGCCTCATCGGCTGCGTCTTCCCGGCCATGGACCTGCTCACCGACCTCACTCTGATCCCGCCCGAGGCGTTCGTGGCGCGGCCGGCGATCTGGCTGCGCACGCTGTCGCGCTACCGCGCCAGCATCTCGCCGGCGCCCAACTTCGCGTACGGGCTGTGCGTGCACAAGGTGCGCGACGAGGAGATGGAGGGGGTGGACCTGTCGTCCTGGTACGGCGCCCTCAACGGCGCCGAGCCGGTGGCGCCGCGCGTGCTGCGCGCCTTCCGCGACCGCTTCGCGCGCTGGGGCCTGCGGCGCGAGGCGCTGACGCCGGTCTACGGCCTGTCGGAAGCGTCCCTGGCGGTGACCTTCTCGCCGCTCGACGAGCCGTTCCGCTCGGTGCGCTTCGAGCGCGAGGTGCTGGCCGGCGCCGGGCGGGCGCGGCCGGTGGCGATCGGCGGTGGAGAGCGCGGCGAGGAGGATCGCACCAGCGCGGTCGAGCTGGTGTCGGTGGGGCGGCCGCTTCCCGGGTTCGAGGTACGGGTGATGCCGCGCGAGGCGGCGGACGGCGAGACGGGCGGCGAGGAGGACCGGCCGCCGGCGCCGGGGCGGGCGGCGCCGCTGGGCGAGGACGAGGTGGGGCGGGTGTGGGTGCGCGGGCCGTCGCTGATGGAAGGCTACCTCGGCCGGCCGGAGGAGACGGCGCGGGTGCTGGTGGACGGCTGGCTCGACACCGGCGACCTCGGGTTCGTCCACGGCGGCGACCTGTTCTTGACCGGGCGCGCCAAGGACGTGGTGATCTTGCGCGGGCGCAATCACTCGCCGGCGGAGATCGAGCAGGCGGTGGAGGGGGTGCCCGGGGTGCGCCGCGGCTGCGCGGTGGCGGTGTCGCACGCCGGGGCGGGCGACGATACGGAGCGGCTGTTGTTGTTCGTGGAGGCGGACCGGGAGGCGGCGCGGGAGGTGGTGGAGGCGCTGCCCGGGGCGTGCGCCGGGGCGGTGCGGGCGGCGACGGCGTTGTCGACGGGCGAGGTGGTGGTGCTGGAGGCGGGGACGCTGCCGCGGACGTCTTCGGGGAAGCTGCGGAGGGGAGAGACGCTGCGGCGGTGGCTGGACGGGACGCTGCGGCCGCCGGAGGCGGTGACGCCGGTGCGGCTGGCGGGGCACCTGGTGCGCTCGGGGGTGGCGTTCTTGCGGGCGGGGTGGCGGCGGGGTTCCAGGTAGGTGGCGGTGGTGCCGGGGACGGCGAGGGGCGGGGCTCCTGGCCCGGGGAACAGCGAGCTACGAGGAGAACTTTGGAGGGGGGCTCGCTTCGGCTTCCGCGGGGCGCCACCGGCCGAGGACTCCGGCGGCTCTTGCCCTTGCCCCGCTCCAGACGTCCCCGGGCCAGGAGCCCCACCCCTCGCCTCGCCGAAAGGCAGCTGCCGGCCTTGGAAATCAAGAGCCGCCGTTGCTGATCTGATTGCTCTCTTCTCTCTCTCGTCGCCGGGCCTGTGGGAGGTGTGGGAGACGCGGAGCGTCTTCCAAGCGGCGGCGGGAAACGCGCAGCGTTTTCCGCGGGCGCGGCGCCTTCCACAGGCCAGAAGGCCGGGGCCATGCTCGACCTGTTGATCGTCGGCGGCGGACCGGCCGGGCTGGCGGTAGGGATCCGTGCGCGGGAGCTGGGGTTGTCGGTGCGGGTGGTGGATCGGCGTGCTGGGGCGCCGGTGGACAAGGCTTGTGGTGAAGGGTTGATGCCGGACGGGGTGGCGGCGTTGGGGCGGTTGGGGGTGGCGGTGGCGGGGGCGCCGTTTCGGGGGATCCGGTACGTGGACGGGGAGACGGTGGCGGAGGGGGAGTTTCCGGGCCAGCCGGGGCTGGGGGTGCGGCGGACGGCGCTGCACCGGGCGATGGTGGAACGGGCCGGGGCGGTGGGGGTGGAGGTGCGGTGGGGGTGCCGGGTGGACGGGCTGGAGCGACGGGGAGGAACCTTCACGGCGCGGGTGGCCGAGGGGGGCGGGGAGGCCGGGCCGGTGGCGGCGCGGTGGGTGGTGGGGGCGGACGGGCTGCTGTCGGACGTGCGGCGCATGGCGGGGCTGGCGGGGCCGCCGGGACGGCGTCGGCGGTTCGGGGTGCGGCGGCACTTTGCGGTCGGCGCCGGTGGCCACGGGCCGATGCTGGCGGCGGGCGGGGCGGTGGTACCCGACAAGGTCGAGGTGTGGTGGGGCGACCGCTGCGAGGCGTACGTGACGCCGGTGGCCGAGGACGAGGTGGGGGTGGCGATCCTGTGGGAGGGCCGCAAGGCGGGGTTCGACGAGCTGCTGGCCGGCTTCCCGCGCCTCGCCGCCGCGCTCGCCGGCTGCCCGGTGCGCTCGCGCGACCGCGGCGCGGGGCCGC
>CAZLBJ010000431.1:0-3590 GCA_964557755.1 uncultured Thermoanaerobaculia bacterium | reverse complement strand
CACCCTTGGCAGCCGCTGTTCCAGCACCTGCACATCCTGGTGGCGCCGCTGCTCGTCTTCGCCGCCGGCTTCATCTGGCGCGAGCACGTGTGGAAGCACTGGCGGATCGGCGTGCGCGGGCGGCGCCGCTCGGGCCTGTCGATGATGCTCACCGTGGTGCCGATGGTGGTCTCCGGCTACCTGATCCAGACCGCCGTGGCGCCTGCCTGGCGCACCGCCTGGGTGGCCGTCCACGTCGCCGCCTCGCTGCTGTGGATGGCCGCCTACGCCGGCCACCTCGCCGCTCCGGCCCTCGCCCGCCGCCGGCGCCGCCGCGCCGCCGCGGCCGAGGCCGGCGAACCCGGCCGCCCCGCCATCAACCCCTCCTGACGCCCCTCGGGCCGCCGGCGCGGCCCGGCCCGCGGCGGGCGCCGCGTGGTAGCCTTCGCCTACCAATTCGACTCGGTCGGCACCGTCGTGGCCTGCACGGAGGACGGGAGGTCCGAAACATGGGAGCGGGAGGAGCGAGCGCCGGAGCACCGCGTGCGGAGGCCGGGGCACGCGCCCCGCTCGCCGCCGCCGCCCGCCCGCGCGCGGTTTTCCTCCTCGCCCTGAGCCTCGCCCCGATCCTCGCCGCCATCCTGCCGCTCGCCGCCTGCCGCGATCGGCCGGCGGCCGGCGCGGTCCGCGAGTGGCCGCCGGCAGGGAGCGTCGAGGGCGAGCTGGCCGCCGGCGAAGAGCACCGCTACCGCCTGCGCCTGCCGGCCGGGCAGCTCGTCCGCCTCGCCGTCGAGCAGCACGGCCTCGACGTCGCGGTGACGATGCACGCCCCCGGCGGCGAGCCGCTGCTGGAGGTCGACCGGCCGACCAGCGGCCACGGCGAGGAGCTGGTGCTGATGATCAGCGGCGAGGCGGGCGGCCACGTGCTCGGCGTGCGCGCCCCGGAGTCCGCCGGCCGCTACACCGCCCGGCTGGAGGCGTTCCGCCCGGCTACCGCCGCGGACCGGCGCGCCGTCCGCACCTACCGCGACTTCGCCGAGGCGGTGCGCCTACCCATCGGCGACGCCGGGAAGCTGCCGCGCCTGGGGAACGCGGTGGCGGCCTTCCAGCGCCTCGGCGAGGGCGACCTCGAGGCGGAGGCGCGCTTCCGCCTCGCCCAGGAGCACTACGACGCGCGCGACTTCCAGCGTGCCGCCACCGACTTCCGCGCCGCGGCACAGCTCTTCGCCGAGTCCGGCGACGACGTGTGGGAGGCGGTCGCCCGCGCCAGCCTCGGCATCGCCCTCGTCGAGCTGGCGGAGACCGAGCGGGCGATCGCGCAGCTCCAGCGCGCCCTCGTCCTCGCCCGCGCCGGCGACCAGACCTACACCCTCGCCCGCACCCTCGACGCCCTCGGCAAGGCCCATCGTAAGCAGGGGGACCTGCAGCAGGCGCTGGACACCTACGGCGAGGCGCTGCCCGCCTGGCCGCCCGAAGACTGGCACCGCGCCCTGACGCAGCACCACCTCGGCGTCCTCCACGCCCGCTTCCTGGGTGACACCGAGGACGGCCGGAAGTGGCTGGAGGAGGCCCGCGACGGCTGGCCGTTGCCGCAGGCGGCGTCGCACAAGGCGAGCACACTCGACCAGCTCGGGCAGCTCGAACTCGACGAGGGCCGCCCGGCGGCCGCCCGCCGCCACTTCGAGCAGGCCCTCGAGCTGCGCCCCGCCGCCGACCCCTGCCGCCGCGGCCTCACCCTGGCGCGCCTCGCCCTGGCCGAGACCCAGCAGAAGGGCGGGGCGGCGGCCGCCCGCCTCGACGAGGCTCTGGCCGCCGTCGAGCCCGCTGACTGCGCGGCAGACCGGCCGACGGTGCTGGAGACCGCCGGGCGCCTGTGGGAGGCCGCCGGCGACCCCGATCGCGCCCTCGCCGAGTTCCAGCAGTGCGACGCTCTGTTCGCCGGGCAGGGCGACCGCGGCGGCCGCATCGACTGCCTGGCCGGCCTCGCCCGCGCCCACCGCGCCGCCGGCCGGCCGGCCGAGGCGCTGGCGGCGAGCGGCGACGCCCTGACGCTGGTCGAGGGCGTGCGGCCGCGCATCCTGCGCGACGACCTGCGGCGCTCCCACTTCGCCGCTGCCCAGGACCTCTACGACCTCCACATCGAGCTGCTGCTGGCGCAGGGGCGCGCCGAGGAGGCGTGGGTCACCGCCGAGCGCGCCCGCGCCCGCTCGCTGCGCGACCTGCTGGCGGCCGCCGACCTCGCCGACCTCGCCGGCGGCGACGCCGGCCGCCTCGACAAGAGCGAGCGTGCCCTGCAGCGACGGCTCAACGCCGCCGAGACTCGGCGGCTGGAGGCCTCCCGCAAGCAAGATCCCGAGGAGGCGGCGCTGCAGGCGCGCCGCGTCGACGCGCTGATCGACGAGCTGGAGACGCTGCGCGGCGAGCGGCGGCGGCACCAGGCGCCGTCCGCAGCCGCCGACGGCACGCCGTCGCTCGCCGAGCTGCGCAGCCACCTCGACGGCGACGAGCTGCTGCTCGAGCTGCGCCTGGGCGACGAGAGGAGCACCCTGTGGGCCGTCGACCGCGACTCGCTGGCCGCCGTCCGGCTGCCGCCGCGCCACAAGGTGGAAGAGGCGGCGAGCAAAGCGGCCTATGTGCAGCGCAGCCCCCGCACCGTCGGCGTCGACCCGCAGCCGACGTGCGACCTCAGCCGCATGCTGCTCGGCGGCGTGGCGGAGAGGCTCGGCGAGCGGCCACTGATCCTGGTGCCCGACGGGGTGCTCGAGACGGTCTCCTTCGCCGCCCTGCCCGATCCGGCGGCCGAGGGCGACTGCGCCGACGCGCCGCCGCTGGTGGCGCGCCACGACATCTCCTACCTGCCGTCGGCGGCGACCCTCGCCGAGCAGCGGCGGCGGCTGGCCGGCCGCCGGCCGGCCAAGGGCTGGGTGGCGGTGGTGGCGGACCCGGTGTACGGCGCCGCCGACCGGCGGGCGCCGGACGCGGCCGCCGGCCGCGGTGACGGCACCGCGCCGCTGCGCCTGCGCTTCGCCGGCGAGGAGGCGGACGCCATCCTCGACGGCCTACCGCGGGAGCGCACCCTCGCCGCCATCGGCTTCGCCGCCTCGCGCCGTCGCGTCCTCTCCGGCGAGCTCGGGGGCTTCCGGGTGGTCCACTTCGCCACCCACGGCACCCTCGATCCGTCGCGCCCGCTTTGGCTGTCCGACCTGAAGCTGGCGCGGCTGGATGCGGCTGGAGATCCCGTGGAGGGCGACCTCTACGCGCACGAGATCTACCGCCTCGACCTGCCGGCGGAGCTGGTGGTGCTCTCCGCCTGCGACACCGCCGCCGGCCGCTACCAGCGCGGCGAGGGGCTGGTGGCCGGCCTGCCCCGCGCCTTCCTCCACGCCGGCGCCGCGCGCGTGGTGGTCAGCCTGGGGGAGGTGGACGACCGCAGCGGCCGCGACCTGATGGAACGCTTCTACGACGGCGTGCTGCACCGCGGCGAGCCGCCGGCGCGGGCGCTGCGCGAGGCCCAGCTCGCCCTCCGGCGCGCCCGCCACCGGCCCCGCGACTGGGCGCCCTTCGTGCTGCAGGGCGATCCGCGGCCGCTGCCGCCGTTCGAGTGACGAATC
>CAZLBJ010000430.1:0-4974 GCA_964557755.1 uncultured Thermoanaerobaculia bacterium | reverse complement strand
GCTGATCATCGCCGAGGACGTCGACGGCGAGGCGCTGGCCACCCTGGTGGTCAACAAGCTGCGCGGCACCCTGCAGGTCGCGGCGGTCAAGGCGCCCGGCTTCGGCGATCGCCGGAAGGAGATGCTCAAGGACCTCGCCATCCTCACCGGTGGCCAGGCGATCACCGAGGACCTCGGCCTCAAGCTCGAGAACCTGACCCTCGCCGATCTCGGCTCCGCCAAGCGGATCACCTCCGACAAGGACAACACCACGATCGTCGACGGCGCCGGCAAGAAGGCCGACATCGACGCCCGGGTGAAGCAGATCCGCAACCAGATCGAGGAGACCACCTCGGACTACGACCGCGAGAAGCTGCAGGAGCGGCTGGCGAAGCTGGTCGGCGGCGTGGCGGTGATCAAGGTCGGCGCCGCCACCGAGACCGAGATGAAGGAGAAGAAGGCGCGCGTCGAGGACGCCATGCACGCCACCAAGGCGGCCGTCGAGGAGGGCATCGTGCCCGGCGGCGGCGTCGCCCTGCTGCGCGCCATCGCGGCGGTCGACGCGCTCGAGGGCGAGGGCGACTTCGCGGTCGGCCTGCGCATCGTGCGCCGGGCGCTCGAGGAGCCGGCCCGCCAGATCGCCAACAACGCCGGCGCCGAGGGCTCGGTCATCGTCAACGAGCTGCTCGAGCAGGAGGGCGCCAACGGCTACAACGCCGCCACCGGCAAGATGGAGGACCTGGTGGCCGCCGGCGTCATCGACCCGGCCAAGGTCGCCAAGACCGCGCTGCTCAACGCGGCGTCGATCGCCGGCCTCATGCTGACCACGGAGGCGATGGTCTACGAGGTCAAGGACGAGAAGGACAACGGCGGCGGCGGTGGCGGCATGGGCGACATGGGCGGCATGGGCGGCATGGGCGGCATGTACTGATCGCCCGCCGATCACTCGAATAGGCAGTTTTCGCGGCCGGCCCGGGGCATCCCGGGCCGGCCGTTTTCTTTTGCGCCGCAACGAGTTCCGCGGGCTGGTCGCGGTCTTGCAGAAGGCTGTGGGCGACATCGAAGATCACGACCCCGACGACACCCGCACCCAGGAGATCTCGACCATGACCACCCTCTTCCGCCTCCGCCTCGCGGCGCTCCTCGGCGCCGCGCTGCTGCTGCTCTTCCCGTCGTTCGCCGTGCCGTCGCCTTCCGGGCCCGAGCTGGCTTCGGTCAGCCCGTTCGCCGACTACCAGACGGTGCCCGCGGTGTGGACCGTGTGCCACGAGCCGGGCATGCCGCCGATCGACTGCGGCTGGATGATGGCGCCGGACTCCGGCGCGGCCGGCCTCGAGGAGCCTCCCGCCGACGGCCTCGAGGAGCCCCTCGAAGGGGAGTACTGGGCGCCGCAGTCCCCGGACGCCACCGAGCTGTTCGACGACCTGACCTACCCCGTCGCCGACGAGCAGGTGGTGCCCTCCGAGCAGATCGACAGCCAGTGCTGACCGCGTCCGCGCCGGGCTAAGATCCGTGGATGGCTGGCTGGTGGCGGAAGGCGGGGTTCGCGGTGACGGCGCTGCCGCGGGTGGTGGCGTCGGCGGTGCGGGTGTCGCGGCTGGCGCGCCGGCTGCCGCTCAAGGAGCTGCCGGACCGCGTGCGCGCGGTGCCGGTGCGGGGAAGCGCGGCTCGCGCAGGCTGGCTGGACGGCGTCGCCGTCCGGCTCCTCCCTTTGCTGCCGCCCTACGGCTACGGGCGGTGCCTCAAGCGCTCCCTCCTGCTGCTCGACCTGTGGTCGCGCTGCGGCCTCCAGCCGCGCCTCCACCTCGGCGTGCGGCGGCCGGGCGAGAGCCCGCTCGAGGGCCACGCCTGGGTGACTACCGGAGATCCAGCGCTGGATCGGCGGACCGGGCCGCAGGGGTGGCAGGAGATGTGGCGCGGCTGACGGGGTCCGCCTCGGCGGCGAGCTCCGACTCCGGCAGCACCTCGGCGAGGACGGCGCGCACGTCGCCCTGCCGCCCCTCCCGCACCAGCGCGGCGAGCCGCGCCAGCGCCGCGTCCACCGCCGCGGGCGGGTACGGGGCGAGGCGGCCGACGAAGATCTTCGGGTGCCGGGTCTTGGCCATCTGCTCGCCGGCGAGCTCGATCTCCTCGAACAGCTTCTCGCCGGGCCGCACGCCGGAGTAGACGATCTCGACGTCGATGTCGGGCTCGAAGCCGGAGAGGCGGATCATCTTCTCGGCCAGCTCGACGATCCTCACCGGCTCGCCCATGTCGAGGACGAAGATCTCGCCGCCCTCGCCCATCGCTCCCGCCTGCAGCACGAGCTGCGCGGCCTCCGGGATGGTCATGAAGTAGCGCTGCATGTCCGGGTGGGTGACGGTGACCGGGCCGCCGCGTTCGATCTGCTGGCGGAAGATGCGCACCACCGAGCCGGCGGAGTCGAGCACGTTGCCGAAGCGCACCGCCAGGAAGCGGGTGCCGGGGTGCTCGCCGTCGAGCTTCTGCACCACCAGCTCGGCCATCCGCTTGGTGGCGCCCATCACCGAGGTCGGCCGCACCGCCTTGTCGGTGGAGACGAGGATGAACGCCTCGACGCCGGCGGCGCCCGCCAGCTCGCCGCAGCAGCGCGTGCCGAGGACGTTGTTCTTGATCGCCTCGCACGGGTTCGCCTCCATCAGCGGCACGTGCTTGTGGGCGGCGGCGTGGAAGACGACCTCCGGCCGCGCCTCGGCCAGCACTTCGGCCACCCGCTCGGCGTCGCACACGTCGCCCACCCGCGGCTCGACCGCCAGGTCCGGCCACAGCGCGCGCAGCTCGCGGTCGATCTCGAAGAGGCCGAACTCGGCGCGCTCGAAGAGCACCAGGCGCGCCGGCCGGAAGCGGGCCACCTGGCGCGCCAGCTCGGAGCCGATCGAGCCGCCGGCGCCGGTGACGACGACGCTCTTGCCGGTGAGGAAGCGCTCCAGCAGGCCGACGTCGAGCTGCACCGGGTCGCGCCCCAGCAGGTCCTCGATCTGGACGTCGCGGAAGCGCGAGATCGACACCTTGCCGGAGAGCACCTCGTAGAGCCCCGGCACGGTGCGCACTTTCAGGCGTTCGCGCTCGCAGATGCCGACGATGCGGCGGAGCGACTCGGTGGGGGCGTCGACCATGGTGAGGATGACGTGGTCGACCGGCAGCTCGCGGACCAGCCTCGGGATGTCGTGGCTGGTGCCCAGCACGCGCACGCCGTGGATCACCATGCCCTGCTTGAGCGGATCGTCGTCGACGAAGCCGATCGGCACCAGGTCCATGTCGCCGCGGTTCTGGATCTCGCGCACGGCCAGGATGCCGGCGCGGCCGGCGCCCACCAGCAGCACCGGCTTGCTGCGCCCGTTGCCGCCCCGCAGCGCCCCTTGGTCGCGCTCGTAGCGCTCGTAGAGCATGCGCCGCAGCACGCGCAGCGACAGGAGGCCGCCGAAGGCGAGCACGGCGTCCATCAGGATCACCGACAGCGGCACGCGCCACGCCTGGTAGTCGTCCGGCAGGCCGATGCGCAGCAGCAGCAGCGGCAGGGTGGAGTAGAGCGCGGCGCGGGCGAAGGCCTCCACCTCGCGGATGCCGACGTAGCGCCACACCAGGTTGTAGATGCGCACCAGCAGCAGCGCCGCGAACTGGACCAGCACGACCAGCGGGAGCTGCACCAGCAGGTACTCCCGGGAGCGCGCCGGGATGGCGAAGTCGAAGCGCAGCAGGTAGGCGAGGACGAAGGCGGCGCCGAGGGCGGAGAGGTCGAGCAGGAACTGCGTCCGCCGGTGCAGCGACCAGGCCCACAGGGGGCGTGCGGCGGGGGGGGTGTCGGGTACCACCGCGTCTCCGCTCCTCATCCCATCCGACTCCTCGACCACGCCAACGACATCCTCGAGATCAGGCCACAGGCCACGAACCCTTCGAGTCTAGCCTACCCGCGCCGGAACGGCCGCCACCGCTGCGCCAGCTCGCGCCCCTTGGCGCGCAGGAAGGCGCCGGCGTCCGCCGGGCGGTCGGCGAGCAGCAGGGCGCTGAGGTTGCGGCGCAGGGCGTTGCTGGCGAAGCCGGCGTGCAGCGGCTGGGGGCGCAGGTGGCTCCACACGGCGCGCTCGTGGAGCTCGAGCATGCGGTCGCCCGTCCCGCGCGGCACGGCGGCTAGCAGGTCGTCGCCGGCCAGGGCGGCGAGGGCGCGCACGCCGGCGACGAAGGAGCGTGCGGCGCCGAGGCGGCGGGCGATGGCGAAGGCGGCGGCGTCGTCGACGCCGCGCTCGCTCCAGCGCAGCACGTCCTCGGCCCAGCCGAGGCGGGTGAAGGGGCCGTGCTTGACGAAGTGGGTGACCAGGTGCACCAGCGTCGTCTCGGCGTCGAGCAGGTGGCAGTCGCGGTCGTGGACGCGGCCCGGCCGGGGCGCGAGGTCGGCCCAGGTGCTGATCGGACCGTGCTTGATGCCGAGGCGGGTGTGCAGCTCGACGGTGAGGCGGCCGTCGGAGAGCACGCGCTCGTGGCGGTCGGCGGCGAGGCGGCGGGAGGCGGCGTCCTCGCGGTAGCCGAGGGCGGCGAGGCGCGCGATGGCGGCGACGGCGTCGTCCTCGGGCACCAGCAGGTCGAGGTCGGTGAGGACGCGGTGCTCGGGGTCGTCGCGGTAGGCGGTGGCGAGGAGGTGGAGGCCCTTGAGCGGGCAGAACGGCAGGTCGCCGAGGGCGTCGGCGATCTCTTGGAAGCGGGCGACGTGGAGAAGGTTGGCGGCGGCGTTGCGCTGCAGGGCGACGACCAGGGCCGGCCGGAGGGGGGCGGGGAGGCGCGGGTGGCCGGTGAGGACGAGCAGCCCGTGGCCGACGAGCCAGCGGGCGCCGTCGGCCGGGCCGAGGTCGACGGCCTGGGTGATGGCGGCCTGGTAGAGGCGGTCGCGGTGGGGGGAGGTCACCCGTGGATCGTATCGAGAGTTGTGCATGGATGGGAGGGGCGCGGCAGGAAGGGGCCGGGGAGGGGGGACCGGGTTCGCAG
>CAZLBJ010000429.1:0-9891 GCA_964557755.1 uncultured Thermoanaerobaculia bacterium | reverse complement strand
TCAGGTACCTCAGGTCCGGAGCAGTCCAGAGCCGCAGCCGGCTCCAGCGAGCGGTCGCGACGAGCGCCGCGACCCCGGCGCTGGCGGCAAATTGGAGGAGGACCGCCCGCCACGCCGAGTCTTCCTCGACGGCGCCCAGCGCCACCACTGCCAGGGCGGTGGCGACGACGCCGAGCCAGACCAGCCAGGCCGTCCGTTCCCGCAGCTCGCGGAGGCGGATGCTGACGTCCTCGGGCTCCTGGTACGGCGTGTGGATCGGTGGCCGGTCGGAGAAGACGACGAGGCCGAGCGCGAAGCCGGCGAGAAGCGCGGCTCGGAGCGCCCAGCCCGCCTCGAGCAGCGAGACCTGGAGCGTCGCCAGCGAGAGGAGCGGCAGCACGGCCGCCCAGCCCGCGGCCCGGCCACGGCTAGGCGGAGCCACGAGCAACCCCAGGGTGAGGAGCTCGAGCCACGGCCATGGCAGGTAGCTAGCGACGCGGTGCTCGGCGACGCCAAAGCCGGAGGCAGCGAGGATGAAAGCCATCCCGATGAGCACACCACCCGTGGTCGAGGGCCAGGGCGCTTTGCGTGGCGAACGCCAGCCGGACAGGCCGACGATCAGCAGAGACAGGCCTTCGAGTGCTGCGAGGATGGAAACCACGGCATGGGGGGGCGTCCCGGGATTCGCCCCGTCGACGACCGGCGAGAGCGCACAGTAAAGCCACAAGAGAGCGGCGAACACCCTCGCCAGGTCGCACCGTTCCGACCCGGCAAAGAGCCGCAGAGTGGCGGCGACTAGAACGAGGAGACACGGAAGCAGTGGGGACAGGGTATCGAGCTGCACGGTTCGAGATCCTCCCGAAAGAGCATGGAGCGAACACCAGCATCTCTGCTGCCGGCTCAAGCCGGGAACGGACAGAATTCAACGGCATTCTACTCGGAACCCACCGCCGCGGTTGGGTTCAGCGATGTGCGCCGCGCTGGGCTCTCGGTCGAGCGCCGCGGCCGGCCTTCGAGCGCCTCGACCTGGTCCGGTGAAGCTCGGCGTCGTCGATGGTCCCGTTCCTGGCACGTGAGGCTCCGGCTTGGCGAAACCACTCCACCGCCCAACCGTAGTCACACCCGCTCCCGTCCCAGGTCGGCACGGCGGCCGGATCGATCGTGACTCCGGCCCCCGCCACCCGCTCCAGCATCCCCCGTAGCGGGTCCACGACCGCCGGCGGCGGCGGCGCGTGCGGGATCACCCGTCCGTCGGGGCGGCGGAAGACCGCCTCGCCACCGTCGAGCAGCTCCACCCGGTAGCCCTCCTCGTGGATCGCGCGGTGGTGGCGACGGCAGAGCTCGAGGAGATTGTCGAGCTTCGTGGCACCGCCGTCGGCCCAGTGCTCGACGTGGTGGGCGTCGCAGAGCTTCAGGCCGCAACCAGGGAAGCGGCAGCCGCCGTCGCGGGCGGCCAGGGCCCGGCGCAGGGCCGGCGGGATGGCGCGGGTGCGGCGGCCGACGTCGAGGACGGAGCCGTCGGAGGCGTGGGTCATCACCACCTGCGCGGAGTCGCAGGCCAACCGCCGGGACGTTTCCGCGGAAACGTGTTGGCCCTCCATCACCGACTGCCCCTCCTCGCTCCCCGCCCGGACGCCGCGGCCTCGACGTGCACCACGACCTGGTAGCGGTCGCCGCGAGTGCCGGAGTCGAGGCCTCCCGCGAGGGCGCTCTCGGCAACCAGCCCCAGGGCATCCGCCCGCCGCTGCTCGGCCGAGATCTCTCCCCGGCGCTCCTCGTCGGCCGCCCGGTAGAGCTTCTCGCCAGCCGCCTGGAGCGCCTTCATCAACGCCGCCCCCGCCTCCGGGGTCAGCCGCCCGCGTACCACCACCATCCCGTCCTCGTCGACCCAGGCCTGGAGACCGCGGCTCTGGCGCCGCCGCTCCTCCTGCTCAGCCTCGGCCAGCCGGCCGACCCGCCGCCAGGCCCGCACCAGCTTCTCGACGTGCGCCGCCGTGCCGGCCCGGGCGAACTCGAGGAGCTCCTCCTCGGTGGCCTCGGTCGCCACCCGGGTCAGGGCCCGGAACTTCTCTGCGTCTTACCCGCTGGCGCCTCCGGCCGTAGTGCGGGAGCTCGGACGGCAGCCTCCGTCAGGCGTACGACCAGCCACAGTGGTCACAGGTCCTGGCGCCCGGAGAGATCGACCTCCCGCACGACAGGCACTCGATCGCCTCGGCCGCAGACGGGAGGAACCAGTGAAGGAAGCCGCAATTCCTACACACGAACACGGTTGGGGACTTGTTCAGCGTGTCGAGGTCGAAGAAGCTCAGGACGGCAGGATTCAGGTGTGCGCGCCGTTCATGGAAGCGAGCACTTCCGCAGTGTTGGCAGACCAACGGCTTCCCGCCGATGCGGACGTGATCCGACGATGCGATCGACGGCATCTTCGGAACCGACGGGTCCCTATCCGGTGGGGGAGGATCGGGCAAATCAGCTCTGTTCCCTGCGCGCAGCTTCTCTGCAGCGAATTGAGCTCGCGCTCCGGAGTCCGGTTCTCGGCCGGCGGCCTTGCACCAAGCCAGCAGCTCCTCGACACCCACCGGAACCCGTCGCGCATCGACCCCGAGCTTCTTCAGGTCCGCGAGACCTTTCGTCGCCGCCGACTCCCACTCTTCGTGCGTCGGCTCGAGATGGTCCGGGTCGGGGACCACTTCCTTCAGCCGCTCCCACTCGGAAGCCGAGTACCACGCTACCCCGACGACCATTCCCTTCGGCGGCCGAGTCTTCGTTCTGCGCTTTCGCATCTTTGGCGATGAGCCTATCGCTGCCGGAGCGTGCCGTCGAGCGTCGCGGCCAGGAAGGCGCCGGCGCGCTCGAGGAAGGCCTCCGTCCACTCGTGGCCGCCGTCGAAGGCGGCGGTCTCGACCGGGACGCCGGCGCCGCGCAGCACCTCCAGGTCGGACGCCAGCTTCGCCTCCGTGTACCACTGCTCGCCGCTGCCGCGGCCGATGAGGACCGGCGGCAGGTTCGCCAGGCCGCTCGTCGCCACGTCGGGGGGCACGTCGCCGGCGAGCGCCACCAGGGCGTGGCTCGGGTGGCCGGCGCCGGCGGCGGTGCGGTAGGCCATGGCGACGCCCTGCGAGAAGCCGGTGTAGGCGAGGCGCTCGACGCCCCAGCGCTCGCGCAGCCGCGCCACCACCGCGCCGCAGTAGGCGACGTTGTCGGCGATGGCGTGCTCGCGGTCGAAGCTGGTCATCCAGCTCGCAACCACGTCGCCGGTCTTGCGGTAGAAGGGATGCAGGCCCTGGACGGCGCACAGCAGCCAGCGCTCGGCGCCGGGCAGGCGGCGCAGCGCCGCGAGGTGGTCCTCGGCCGTCTCGCCGTAGCCGTGGAAGCCGACCACGGCGGCCCGTGCGGGCCCAGTCGCCACCTCCAGCGGCTCCTCCACCAGGAAGGTGCCGTGGACCCGCGCCTCGATCGTCTCGCTGTGCCGGCGGCCCATGGCGGCGTAGCTTACCGGCTCCGCCGCCACGAGCCCAGTCCGGCACGCCTCGTCACTTGCTGACGACCTTGCCGCACTTGGCCATCTTCCGGCCCATGTACGGGTTGCCCAGCTCGCCCTCCGGCTGCAGCCAGGACTCCTTGGCCATCGGGCAGAAGGCGACGGCGAGCTCGGCGCCCGGCACCACCTCGTGCCAGGGCACCAGAGCCGCCGACAGGTCGCCGAAGGCGGCGCGCGCGGCGGCGAGGTCGTCCGCGGCGGCCAGCGCGGCGGCCGCCTTCGCCAGCTCCGGCAGCAGCGCCTCCACCTCGCCGGCCTTCTCCGCCGGCACGCCGGCGGCCGCCGCCGAGACGTCGGCCTCGAGGCCGCGGGCGGCGGCGGCGATGCCCTTCGCGTGCGCAGCGACGCCGTCCAGCGAGTCGGCGAGCAGCGCGTCGCGCACCGGCTGGTAGTGCTCGACGACGGTCGCGTAGGCGCCGCTCGGCGCCTCGGCGGCGAGCGCCGGCACTGCGAGGACGGCCACCGCCAGGGCGGCGGCGAGGGTGGTCGGCAGGGTCAGCGAACGGGTCATGCGCATGGTGGGTCTCCCTATCGGTGTATCTACGCGGCGGCGGACTCCTCCGCCGCGGGGGTTTCGGTGACGCCGCCCGCCTCCAGGCCGCGCCCCTTCCACAGGGCGAAGACGGCCGGGTAGACGAGCAGCTCGAGCAGGAAGGAGGTGGTGAGGCCGCCGACCATCGGAGCCGCGATGCGCTTCATGACGTCGGCGCCGGTGCCGGTCGACCACATCACCGGCAGCAGGCCGATCATCGTCGTCAGCACGGTCATCAGCTTCGGCCGGATGCGGTGGGCGGCGCCCTCGACGATCGCCTCGGTGAGGTCGGCACGGCTGTGCAGCCGCCCGGCCTCCCGCCGGTCGCGGTAGGCGATCTTGAGGTAGAGCAGCATCACCACTCCGGTTTCGGCATCGAGGCCCGCGAGCGCGATGATGCCCACCCACACCGCGACGCTCATGTGGTAGCCGAGCGCCGCCAGCAGCCACACGGCTCCGACCAGCGAGAAAGGCACCGCCAGCAGCACGATGGCCACCTCCGGCATCGAGCGGGTATTGAACCAGAGCAGCAGGCAAATCAGCGCCAGGGTGACGGGCAGCACCACCTTGAGGCGCTCCTTGGCGCGCTCGAGGTACTTGAACTGGCCGGCCCAGTCGAGGCGCACCCCGGCCGGCAGCACCACCTCGGCGGCCACCACCTCGCGCGCCTCCTCGACGTACTCGGCGATCGGCCGCTCGCCGGGGTCGACGAAGACGTAACCGACCAGCCGGCCGTCCTCGCTGCGCACCATCGGCGGACCGGTCTCGAAGCGCACGTCGGCGACCTGGGAGAGCGGGATCTGCGGCCCGAGCGGCGTCGGTACCACCAGGCGGCCGAGCGACACCGGGTCCTGGCGCAGCTCGCGCGCCCAGGTGACGGTGATCGGGTAGCGCTCGCGCCCCTCGACCGTCTCCGCCACCGGCATGCCGCCGATCGCCGTCATCACCATCTCGTGGACGCCGGCCACCGAGAGGCCGTAGCGCGCCGCCGCCGCGCGGTCGACGTCGACGTCGAGGTAGAAGCCGCCGGTGGCGCGGTCGGCGAAGGCGGAGCGCGTGCCGGGCACCTGCGCCACCGCCTGCTCCACCGCCACCGCCGCGCGCTCGATGGTCTCGAGGTCGGGCCCTTAGACCTTGATGCCCAGCGGGCTGCGGATGCCGGTCGACAGCATCTCGGTGCGCGTCTGGATCGGCATCCACCAGATGTTCGGCATGCCGGGGTAGGCCAGCTCCTCGTTCATCTCGGCGATGAGCCCCTCCCAGGTCAGCCCCTCGCGCCACTCCTCGCGCGGCTTTAGCACCACCACCGTCTCCGCCATGCCGATCGGCGCCGGGTCGGTGGCGGTCTCGGCGCGGCCCATCTTGCCGAACACCGACTCCACCTCCGGGAAGGCGGCGAGCTGGGCATCCATGCGCTGCAGCACCGCCACCGCCTCGGTGGTCGACATGCCCGGCGGCGCGGTCGGCATGTAGAGGATGGCGCCCTCGTTCAAGGGCGGCATGAACTCGCTCTCCAGCGACAGGAAGATCGGGATCGTCGCCAACATGACCACCACCGCCGCCACCACCACCCACCAGCGCAGCCGCACCACCCAGCGCACCACCGGCGCGTAGAGGGCCACCAGCCAGCGGTTGAGCGGGTTGGCCTCCTCGCCGCGAATCTTGCCGCGCACGAAGATCGCCGCCAGCGCCGGCGTCAGAGTCACCCCGAGGAGCGCCGCGAAGCCCATCGAGTAGGTCTTGGTGAAGGCCAGCGGCCGGAACAGGCGGCCCTCCACCCCCTGCAGGGTGAACACCGGCAGGAAGGAGACGGTGATCACCAGCAGCGAGAAGAAGAGCGACGGCCCGACCTCCTGCATCGCGCGCACCAGCACCGGCAGGCGCTCGCCGGGACGGCCGTCCGCCTCCCACTGGCCGAGGCGCCGATGGACGTTCTCGATGAGGATGATCGAAGCGTCCACCATGGCTCCGATGGCCACCGCGATGCCCCCCAGCGACATGATGTTCACGGTCAGCCCCTGGTAGAGCATGGGGATGAAGGAGAGGATCACCGCCACCGGCAGGGTGATCACCGCCACCAGTGAGCTCCGGGCGTGGAGGAGGAAGAGGAAGATGACGATGGAGACCACCACCATCTCCTCGATCAGCGTGTGGCGCAGGGTGTCGATGGAGTCTTCGATGAGGCCGGAGCGGTCGTAGGTCTCGACGATCTCGACGCCGGCCGGCAGGCCGGCGCGCACCTCGTCGAGGCGCTCCTCGACGGCCCGGATGACGTTGAGGGCGTTCTCGCCGTAGCGCATGATGACGATGCCGCCCACCGTTTCGCCCTCGCCGCCGAGCTCCGCGAAGCCGCGGCGCGGCGCCGGGCCGATCTTGACCTCGGCGACGTCGCGCAGCACCACCGGCACGCCGCCGGCCACCACTTTCACCGGCGCCATCTCCAGGTCCTCGCGGCTCGTCACGTAGCCGCGCCCGCGCACCATGAACTCGTGGCCGGAGAGCTCGAGCACCTGGCCGCCCACCTCGCGGTTGGCCTCGCGCACGGCGCGCACCACCTCCTCGAAGCTGACGCCGGCGGAGCGCAGCTCGTTGGGGTCGAGGAGCACCTGGTACTCCTTGACGAAGCCGCCGATCGTCGCCACCTCGGCGACGCCGGGCACGCTCTCCAGCGCGTAGCGGAGGTTCCAGTCCTGCAGCGCGCGCAGCTCCTGGAGGTCGCGGCGGCCGCTGCGGTCGACCAGCGCGTACTGGTAGACCCACCCGACACCCGTGGCGTCCGGGCCGAGGGCGGGCCTCACCCCCTCCGGCAGGTCGCCCTCGACCTCCGACAGGTACTCGAGCACCCGCGAGCGCGCCCAGTACATGTCGGTGCCGTCCTCGAAGATGACGTAGACGAACGACATCCCGAACATCGACTGGCCGCGCACGAACTCGACCTTCGGAGCGGCGAGCAGTGAGGACGAGATGGGGAACGTGATCTGGTCCTCCACCAGGTCGGGGCTCTGCCCCGGCCACTCGGTGAAGACGATCACCTGCACGTCGGAGAGGTCGGGGATGGCGTCGAGCGGCGAGCCCACCAGGGCGTACCAGCCCCACAGCGCCAGGGCGGCGACCAGCAGCACCGTGAGCCAGCGGTTGTGGGCGCTGGCGGCGATGACCTTGGCGATGACGCCGCGGCCGGGATCGTGGGACGAGGACTCGTCGAAGCTCATGATCGGCTCCCTTTCGGCCTCACTGCCACTGGTCGAGCGCCACCTTGAGGCGGCTCTCGGCGGCGATCAGGAAGTTGCCGGAAGTGACGATGACGTCGCCCTCGGCGAGGCCGGAGAGGACCTCCACCCAGCCGTCCACCTCGCGGCCGGTCTCCACCCGCTGCGGCCGCAGGCGCCCCTCGCCGAGGTCGAGGAAGACGTAGCTCTTCGGGCCGGCGTAGAGCACCGCCCCCTCCGGTACCGCCAGGCGCTCGCCGAGGTCGCGGACCAGCGTCACGTCGGCGAACATGTCGGGCTTGAGCTTGCCGCCCGGGTTGGGCAGCTCGATGCGCACCTTGCCGGTGCGCGCCGCGCCGTCCAGCCAGGGGTAGACGAAGGCCACCGTGCCGCGCAGTGCCTCGCCCGGCAGCGACGGCAGGGTGACCACCGCCGGCTGCCCCACCTCGACCAGCGGCAGCTCCGACTCGTAGACCTCCGCCTCCACCCACACGCGGTCGAGGCCGGCGATGCGGAAGAGCTGCACGCCCGGCTCGACGGCGGCGCCCTCGACGACGTTCTTCTCCACCACCACGCCGGAGACCGGCGACAGGATGGGGATCTGCTCGATGGCCTCGCCGGTGGCTGCGAGGTGGTCGATCTGCCCCGGCGCCAGGTCCCACAGCCGCAGGCGCTCGCGCGAGGCGCGCACCAGGTAGTCGGCGCGCTCCGGCGCCGCGGTGCCGCGGGAGGCGCGCTGGCTGGCCAGCGCCGTCAAGTACTCCTGCTGCGCGGCGTAGAGCTCCGGGCTGTAGAGGGTGAACAGCGGCTGCCCGCGGCGTACCGGCTGCCCCGGCTGGTCGACGTGCAGGCGGCCGATCCAGCCGCGGTACTTGACGCTGACGTCGGCGAGGCGCGTCTCGTCGTAGGTCACGCGACCGACGGCGCGCACCTCGGTGGCCAGCGGCCGGCGCTCGACGGGCCGCGTCTTGACGCCGATCAACTGGCGGCGCCGCTCGTCGACCAGGATGACGCCGCTCGCCGCCTCCTGCGCCGTCACCGCCACCAGGTCCATGCCGCAGATCGGGCAGGCGCCGGGGTCCGCGCTCCTCACCGACGGGTGCATGGGGCAGGTCCAGAAAGCGATCTCGCCCTCGGCGACCTCTTCCCCGTGCACGTGCTCGGCGTGGGCGGCGGCCTCGGCGGCGCTGCCGACGCCGCGCACCGACCAGTCGTCCTCGCTGCCGCAGGTCGGCATCTCCTGCCCCATGTAGGGGTTCTCCATCGCCTCGTCGACCTGGATCCACTTGTTGAAGCCGGCGGCCTCGTCGACCATCGGGCACGCGAAGACGTGGCGGCCGGCGGTGAGCTCGGCGTCGGCGCCGGCGACCGCCATCAGGAAGCGGGTCAGCTCCCCGAAGGCGGCGCGGGCGGGCTCGAGCTCCCCCTCCTCGCCGGCGGCGGCGGCGAGGCCCTCGGCGGCGCGGTGCGCCTCGCCCAGGTAGGGCAGCACGGCACCGAGGTCCTCGTCCGACGCCTCGGCGGCCTGGACGGCGAGGCCGAGGGCGTCGGCGGCGCGGCGGGCGCGCGGGGCGACGCCCTCGGTGGTGTCGTCGGCGAGGCGCTCGCGCACCGCCTCGTAGGCGTCGAGAGCCGTCTCCAGCGGCTGCGCCACCGCCGGCGGGTAGCTGGTCGCCGGCAGCCGGAAGCCGTCGCCGGGGGCCGCGGAGGCGGCCGGCGGCGCGGCGGAGCCGTGGTCGTGCCCGGCGGTCGCCGCACCGTCGCCGGAGCCGCCGCAGGCGGCGAGGAGCAGGAGCGCCGCGGCGGCCAGCGGCAAGGACAGGGAACGGATCGTCGTGGTGATGCGGGTCATCGTGCACCTCCCGCCGCGCTCGCGGCAGGTCCATCGGAGGAAGGCATCTCTCCGACAAGGCCTGAGCCTGTCGAAGGGCGGGGTTCGACGCCGACTGCGCGCTCCAGCGCGGCCAGGCGGCGGTGGCGGTCGGTGCGCGCCTCCTCGTAGCCGAGCTCGACCGAGCGCAGGTTGCGCTCCGCCTCGACGACGGCGATGAAGTCGACCTGGCCGGACTCGAAGCCGGTGCGAGCGGCGCGGAGCTGGTCGCGGGCGGCCGGCAGCAGGCGGCTCTCGTAGAGCTCGACCACGTGGCCCATCTCGGCGAGGAGGTCGGCGGCCTGCGCCACCTCGGCGCGCACCGCGTCGGCCGCCGCCTCGCGGCGCGACTCGGCAGCCGCCAGCTCGGCGTCGGCCTCGGCCTCGGCGGCGCGGATGCGCTCGCGCCACACCGGCAGGCTCACCGAGACGCCGACCATCCACTGGTGCTCGGTCTCGCGCCACATCGAGCTGTAGGTGCCCATCACCCCGAAGTCGGGGCGGCGCTCGAGGCCGGCCAGCTCGCGCTCGACCTGGCGCGCCCGCACCTCCGCCTCGGCGGCGGCGAGCTCGGGGCGGGCGGCGAGGGCGCGCGCCATCAGGGCGTCGTGGCGCGCCGGGGCGGCAGCCGCCGGCGCGTGCGCGTGCCCCGCCGCCGGGGCGTCGAGCCCGAGCTCCGGCCGCGGCCCCGGCTCGCCGCGCGGCGCCGGCGGCGGCAGCGGGCTGGCCGGCGGCCGGTGCAGCAGCGCGTTCAGGCGCG
>CAZLBJ010000428.1:0-6361 GCA_964557755.1 uncultured Thermoanaerobaculia bacterium | reverse complement strand
CGGTGGTGATGGTGAACCCGGGCGGCACCGGGATGCCGAGCCGGCTCATCTCCGCCAACCCCGCCCCCTTGCCGCCGAGCAGCGCCTTCTGATCCCCGCGCCCCTCGGCGGTGCAGCCGCCGAAGGCATAGACCCACTTGTCGCCCATGAGCTCTCCCCGAGTACTGCGTTCGATGTCGGTGCTTGCCGTGCCGGGCGTGCACCCGGGCAGCGGGGCCGGGGGTCCGGCCTGCCGCCGGGCCCGCTCCGCAGCCCTAGCCTACCCCGCCGCTGTAACGCCGTCTCCCTCCCCGCGCCGATAGGGGCACGTGCCGAGCGGCACCCCGGGCCGACGCAACCGGCGCGGGACGGGTGTGCCGCGCGGACGACTCGGAAAGGAGGCAGTATGCATTTCGTCGTCAAGGACCTGATGATCTCGGTGCTCCCCCAAGTGGGGCCGGAGCGCTGGGGTCAGCTCGGCAACTGGCCCTCCCTCTGCGCCTGCGGCTGCACGCACTGCTCCGGCTGCTCGCTGTGCTCCGGCTGCACGTACTGCAGCGGCGGCTGCACGGTGAACAGCGGCAACCTCGAGCCCGGCGCCGAGGTGATCAACCCCGCGGACCTGCGGGCGATCCGCCAGCGCATGGAGCAGGCTCTGGCCGCCTACGAAGCGCAGAACGACGCCGTGGAGCGCAGCCTGCGACCGCAGACGCGGCAAGAGGCCGAGCAGCTCGAACAGCAGCTGCGCGGCGCCCTCGAGGAGGTGCGCAAGCTCAAGGAGGGCCTGCGGTAGGCGGGCCGTCACGGGGAGGCGTTTTGAGATGACCGAGATCGTGCAAGACCTGAGCGGGGCCGTGCTGCGGGCCAATCCGCGCTACCGGCTGGTCCCCTTCGACGAGCTGGCACCCGAGCAGGGCCGGGCGCTGGAGAGCGTGCGGCAGGACCCGGCCCTGGTGGCCATCCTCGAGCCGCGCGAGCCGCGGGAGCTCGGCTTCAAGTCGGTCTGCCAGCACACCGCGAGCCTGTTCCGAGCGCTGGGCGAGCCGGGGACGGTGCCGGCGCGGATCGACCGCCGGGCAGGCCGCGGGATCGACCGCGAGATCGCCCAGCTGGTGCTGGACGGCGTGCTGGAAATCGAGTCGGACGGGGCGTTCGTCAGCGGCGGGTCCGCCTATCCGGTCGTCTTCGGCGAGCGGAGTGGCGCCGAGGCGCGCGGCCGGCTGGCCCGGTTGTCGCTCGCCGCCGTGCGCTACGCGGCCGTCCTCGATCTCGACGACGCGGTGAAGCTCTCGGCGCGCATGTACTTCTTCCATCGCCTCCCCGTGACGCCGGCCTGGCAAGCCCGTTGGCCCGGCGAGGAAGCCGTGCTGCGGGACCTCGGCCTCGGCGCGGGCGGTGCGCACGGCGCCGCCCTCTACCGCGACCACGTGCGCACGCCGGGCTCGACCCCGATGCGCGGCTGGGTGACCTGGACGCACCGCGCGCAGCTCGCCGCCGGCCGCCGCCGGCCGCTGCCGTGGAAGCTCTACCTGAGCCCGCTGCCGGCCGACCTGCCGGCGGCGGTGGCCGCGCTCGCAGCCACCCTCGCCGAGGTGCCGTGCCCCTCCTTCAAGATCGGCTGCGACGCCTATGGGCTGCTGCGCCCCGACAAGGTGGTGGGCTACTTCGCCCACTTCGCAGACCTCCAGCGCTTCGCGCGCGCGCTCGAGCCGCGGCTCGCCGGCTGCGCCGCCCACGGCGTGCCGTTCTCGGCGGCGTCGACCGACGACGGCCTGTTGTCGTGGGGAACCGACCCACCGCGCGACCCGGCGCGCCCGCAGTGGATGGAGGCGGAGAGCTGGCGTCTGTGGATCACCAACCACCTCGCCCGCGCCCTGCTGGCGGCGCGGCGCGAGCCCGCCCTCGCCGTCGAGCCTGCCCGCTTCGCCCTCGAGCGCCTGCGGCTGGCCGGCGTCGAGACCGAGACCTGGACGCCCGTGGCGTCGATCTGGGGAGGGGCGCCCTCCCCGCCGGAGGCTTGAGCGATGACGATCACCGACGCGATGGTCCTGCCCCCCGACCTGGTGCTGGCGCCGGTCGGCGACCTTCCCACCGAGGCGCTGGCGAACGTCGAGCACGGGAGCGGCGACTGGGCGGTGGCCCGCCCCCGCTCGCGCACGCTCACCCGCATCGTCGACGCCGACCTCGCGGCGCTGCTCGGGCGCTTCCGCGAGGAGCGGACGATCGTCGACGCGGTGATCGACTTCGCCCATGCGGCCGGGCGCGATCCCCGCGAGACGCTCGAAGAGGCCCTGCCGGCCCTCCAGCGGTTCATCGACTCGCGCTGGCTGGTTCCCGCCGGCTCGCCGGAGGCCGCCTCGATCGAGCAGACGCACGCCACCGGCGACCGCGTGGCGGGCTGCGAGGTCGTCGAGGCCGTGCAGGTGCTGGAGGACACCGAGCTCTACCAGGCGCGGCAGGCGGACGGGCGTCTGGTGGCGCTGAAGCTGGCGCGGCCAGGAGCGGGCCCGCTCGTGGCGCGCCTCTTCCGCCGCGAGGCCTCCGTCCTCCGCCGGCTGGGCGGCGAGCCCAGCCCGGAGCTGCTCGATGCCGACGAAGCCGGGAGCGCGCCGTGGCTGGCGATGGAGTGGTGCGCCGGCGTGCCGGTGACCGTCGCGGCGGCCGAGCACCGGCGCGGCGCCGGCGGACAGGCGCGGCAGGCCCTCCGCGCCCTCGCCCTCCGCGTCCTCGACGCCTACCGCTCGCTGCATGAGCGGGGGGTCGTGCACGGCGACGTCCACCCGCGCAACCTCCTGGCCGACGCCGACGGGCGGATACGCATCGTCGACTTCGGCCTCGCCCGCGTGGTCGACGGCGATCCCGAGCTCGCCGCCGCCCGCCGCGGCGGCGTGGCGGAGTACCACGAGCCGGAGCTCGCCGCCGCCCGCCTCGGCCGGCGCCGCCGTCCCGCCGCCACTCCCGCGGGCGTGCAGTGCGCCCTCGCCGCCCGGCTCTACCACCTGTTCACCGGCGCCGCCTACCTCGACTTCGCGAGCGAGAAGACCGCCATGCTGCGCCAGGTCGTCGAACAGGGGCCGCTCCCCTTCGCGCGGCGCGGCGCGGCATCGTGGCCGGACGTCGAGCGGGTGCTGGCCCGCGCGCTCGCCAAGCGGCCCGAGGACCGCTACCCGTCTCTCGCCGCGATGGCGGCGGACCTCGCCGCCGCCGAGCCGCCCCGCGAGGCGCCGGCGCCGCCCCCGCCCGCCGCACCCGACGTTCGCGCCGTGCCGGACGGCCTGGTCGACCGCGCGCTGCTGCAGCTCCGTCCCGAAGGCCGCCTGTTCGCCGAGGGGCCCGCCGGCACGCCCGCCGCCTCGCTCACCTTCGGCGCCGCCGGCTGCGCCTGGACGCTCCTCCGCCTGGCCTGCCTTCGCGACGACCCGGCCCTGCTCGCCCAGGCCGACCTCTGGGCGGCCCGCGCGGCAGCCCTGGCCGGGCGCGACGACGCCTTCTACTGCCCGGCGCTCGACGTCACCGAGGCGACGGTGGGCCGCGTCTCCCCCTTCCACGCGGTCAGCGGCGTGCACGCCGTCGAGGCGCTGGTCGCCCACGCCCGCGGCGACATGGTGTCGATGGGCGGAGCGATCGAGCGCTTCGCCGCCGCCGCGGACCAACCCTGCGAAAACCAGGACCTGACGGTGGGCCGGTCGAGCGTCCTCGTCGCCTGCGCGTTGCTCTTCGAGGCGATGGCCGGGGTGCCGCCGACCACCGGCTTCGAGGACCAGCGCCGCGACGCGCTGCGCCTCCTCGGCGACCGCACCCTGGCCGAGGTGTGGGCGTGGGCCGCGGCGCAGCCGACGATCGCCGAGGCCCGCGAGATGCGCTACACCGGCATCGCCCACGGCTGGGGCGGCCTGTGCTACGCCGCCCTGCTGTGGTGCGAGGCGGCGGGGACGCCGCCTCCGGACGGTCTGCCCCGGCGCCTCGACGAGCTCGCCGCGCTCGCCGAGCCCCACGGCCGCGGGCTGCGCTGGCCGGTGCGGGTGCAGGTGCCGCGGCGCAACGGCGCGCCCGGGTACATGGCGAGCTGGTGCAACGGCGCCCCCGGCCTCGTCCACCTGTGGACCGCCGCCGGCCGGCGCTATCGCCTCGAGGAGCACCGGCGGCTCGCCGAGGGCGCGGCGTGGAACGCCTGGGAGTCGCACGACGTCGCCGGCTCGATCTGCTGCGGCTTCGCCGGCCGCGCCTACGCGCTGCTCGACCGCTACCGCCACACCGGCGACGCCGTCTGGGTCGAGCGAGCGCGCCAGCTCGGCGCCCGCGCCGCCGCCTGCACCACCGACCCGGCGATGCCCACGAGCCTCTACAAGGGCGCCCTGGGCGTGGCGCTGCTCGCCGCCGAGCTGGAGGCGCCGGAGACCGCCCGCCTGCCGTTCTTCGCGCTGGCGGGGCGGTGAGCCGTCAGGCGCGGTAGTCGGCCTTCTCGACCACCACCTCGGTGAGCCGCGCGACGCGCGACAGCGTGCGGTGGATGGCCTGCAGCAGGGCGATGCGGTTGCGGCGCAGGCGGCGGTCCTCGTCCATCACCAGCACCTCGACGAAGAAGCGGTCGAGAACGCCTGCGAGCTCGGCGATCTGCTCCAGCGCGCCGGTGTAGTCGCCGGTCGCCGCCGCCTCCTCGATGCCGCCGCGCAGCGTGCCGTAGGCGCGGTGGAGGTCCTTTTCCGCCGGCTCGGCCAGCGCCTCGGTCTCGAGCGGGTACTCCTCGTGGTCGCCGATGATGTTGGCGATGCGCTTGGCGGCCAGAACCACGGCGAGAAAGTCCTGCCGCTCGCGCACCCGGTGCAGGGCGTCGACGCGCGCCGCCAGGTCGGGCAGGCTCTTCACCCCCACCGCCAGCGCCGCCTCGATCTCGTCGTAGGCGTAGCCGGCGAGGCCGAGGACGTGCCGCACGCGGTCGTAGAGGAACGGGCGCAGCGTCTCGACCACCTCCTCGGCGTCGGCGAAGCCGGCGTCGCCCAGGCGGTCGTGGTAGAGGCGCGCCGCCTTCGCCGCCACCAGGTCGAGGTCGAAGGCGAGATCGCCCTCGAGCGCGATGCGCACCACCCCCTGGGCGGCGCGCCGCAGGCCGAACGGATCGCGGCTGCTGGTCGGCACGTGGCCGAGGCCGAAGAGGCCGACCAGGGTGTCCATGCGGTCGGCCAGCGCGGTGAGGCGGCCGAGGGTGCCGCGCGGGATCGGGTCCTCGGCCGAGGCCGGCAGGTACTGGTCGTAGATCGCCTGCCACACCGCCTCCGGGTGCCCTTCGGCGCGCGAGTAGAGGCCGCCCACGACGCCCTGCAGCGAGGTGAACTTCTTGACCATCTCGGTGGTGAGGTCGACCTTGAGCAGGGCGGCGGCGGTCGCCGCTTCTCCGGGGTCGACCTCCACCGCGCCGCCGTCCACCGCACCGCCGTCCGCAGCGCCGGCGAGGGCGGCGGCCAGGGCGCTGGTCAGCGCACCGATGCGCGCCGCCTTGTCGGCGTAGCTGCCGAGGCGTGCATGGAAGGTGAGCCGCTCGAGGTCGCCGCGGCGCTCCTCCAGCGTGCGCTTGGCGTCCTCGGCGTGGAAGAAGCGGGCGTCGGCGAGGCGCGCCGCCACCACCCACTCGTTGCCGGCGCGCACGCGGCCCGCGGGGTCGTCCGGGCGATCCATGACGGTGAGGAAGTACGGCAGCAGCGGCCGGTCGGGCGCCGGCCGGCCGGCCGGCGCCTGCTCCTGCGTCGCGGCGCCTTCCTCCTCGCCGCCGCCGTCCTCGCCGGCACCGCCGCCGTCCACCGCTTCTACCGTGAAGGCGCTCTGGTGGTCGCGCAGACTGGCGATCAGCACCTCGCGCGGCAGCTCGAGGAACTCCGGCTCGAGCTCGCCCAGGAGGACGCCCGGGACCTCGCAGATGGCCGCCAGCTTGGCCAGCAGCTCGGGATCGGGCACCAGCCGGCCGCCGGCCGCCTCGGCGCGGGCGGTCATCGACGCCAGCAGCGTCTCGGCGCGCGCCGCCGGGAACACCTCGATGCCGCGCTTGCCGAGCTTCCTGCGGTAGTCCATCGCGCCGTCGACGGCGAACGGCTCGGGCGACAGCACCGGGTGGCCCACCGTCTCGCGGCCGGCCTCGACGCCGAACAGGCGGAAGCCCACCACCTCGCCGGCGTAGAGCGACACCACGCCGTGCACCGGCCGCACCCACGGGCCCTCGCTGCGCCCCCAACGCATCGTCTTCGGCCACGACAGGCGGCCCAGCACCTCCGGCACGACGTCGGCCAGCACCTCGGGCATCGGCCGGCCCTCGGTGCGCTCGACGGCGGCCAGGTACTCGCCCTTGTCGGTCTCGACGCGCAGCAGCTCGCCCGGCTCGACGCCGAGGCGG
>CAZLBJ010000427.1:0-4770 GCA_964557755.1 uncultured Thermoanaerobaculia bacterium | reverse complement strand
GCCGGTCGAGCGCATCGAGCAGCCGGACGATCTCACCTGCGGCCCCACCGCCCTCCTCCAGATCTACCGCTACCACGGCGAGGACCGGTCGCTCGACGAAGTGATCCGCGACACGAGGCGCAACCCGGACGGCGGCACCCTGGCCGTGTACCTGGCGCTCTCGGCCCTGGTCGAGGGCTGGCGGCCGACCCTCTTCTCCTTCAACCTCGACGTCTTCGACCCCACCTGGGCGCACCTGCCCCCCGACGCCCTGGCCGCCAAGCTCCAAGCGCGCCTGCGCGAGGTCGAAGGCCAGCGCCTGCGCCGCGTCATCCGCGCCTACGTCGACCTGCTCCAGCGCGGCGGCCGGGTGCGGCTGGTCGACCTCGACCGCCGCCTGCTGGTCGGCCTGCTCGCCGCCGGCCACCCGATCCTCGCCGGCCTCTCCGCCACCTGGCTCTACCGCACCGCCCGCGAGCTGGCCGAGGAATCGGACGACGTCGGCGGCTGGCCGGTCGGCCACTTCGTGGTCATCTCCGGCTACCAACCGGAGGACGACCTGTTCCTCGTCGTCGACCCGTCGCGCCAGATCCCCTTCGGCCGCACCGGCGTCTACCCGGTGCCCTCGGAGCGCCTGATGGCCGCCATCCTCCTCGGCGAGGCCACCATGGACGCCGTCCTGCTGGTGCTCGACCGCGACGGCGGCGACGGCGCCGCCCCCGCCCCCGCCGCCCCCGGCACGAGTCTCGCGTGAGGAACCGCCGATGACCGCCGCCAAGGAACCTCCCGGGGGGCCCCCGGCCGCCCCGTCCACGACCGCCGCGTCGTCCGCCTCGTCCCCGGCCGCCGCCGAGCCGCGCCCCGCCGAGGGCAACGGCGCGCGCGCCGCCCGCGGCCGCTCGCCGCTGCTGCTCGTTTTCGACCAACCGCTGCCGCCGCCGCTGGCCTCGTTCCCGGCGGTCAGCGTCGACCGCTACCTCGAGGGCGACCCCGACACCCTGGCCGAAGGGCGGACGGTGGTCAACGTTTGCCGCAACTACGGCTACCTGTCGCGCGGCTACTACGTGTCGCTGATCGCCGAAGCGCGCCGCCAGCGGGTGCTGCCGCCGCTCGAGGCGATGGAGGGGGCCAACAACCCGTTCTCCTACTTCCGCGTGCTGCAGGAGGCGGGGGTGAGGACCCTCGACTATCGCCTCCAGCCCGGCCGCCGCCTGGTGCCGCGGCGCATCGCGCTCGGCGAGGCGGGCGAGCGCGCGGCGGCGCTGGTCGGCGACGTCTCGGGCACCGACGGCCGCGCCCTGCGCCTCGAGCGCTCGGCCAGCGGCTGGCTCGACGTCCCCTCGGCGTTCGGCTACGCCCGCGACCGCCGCTTCCGCCGCGTCAGCGCCGCCATCTACCGCGCCTACCCGTTCCCGCTGCTGCGCTTCCGCATGTTCCACACCGAGGACGGCTGGCGCCTGGGGCAGATCCAACCGCTGCCGCTGCCGCAAGCGTCGCCGGCCGAGGTCGAGCTGCTGGCCGAGCGCCTCGGGCGCGGCCTGTCGGCGCTCGCCGCCACCGCGCCGCCGCCGCCTCGCCTGCACCGGCTGGCGGTGCTCTACGATCCGGACGACAAGACGTCGCCGTCCGACGAGGGGACGCTCGACCGCTTCGCCCGCGTCGCCGCCCGCCGCGGCCTGATCGCCGAGCGCATCGGCAAGAACGAGCTCGGCCGGCTGGCGGAGTACGACGCGCTGTTCATCCGCACCGTCACCGCCATCAACCACGTCTCGTTCACCTTCTCGCAGACCGCGGCCAGCCTCGGCATGCCGGTGATCGACGACCCGGCGTCGATCGTCAAGTGCTCGAACAAGATCTTCCTCTACGAGCTGTTCCGCAAGCACGGCCTGCCGATGCCCGACACCACCGTGCTGTCGCCGCGCAACTGGCACGACGAGGTTCGGCCGCTCGGCTGGCCGGTGGTGCTCAAGGTGCCCGACGGCACCTTCTCGCTGGCGGTCAAGATGGCGCGCAGCGAGCAGGAGCTCGAGGCGCTGGCCCGCGAGCTGTTCCGCAAGACGCCGCTGCTGCTCGCCCAGCGCTTCACTCCCAGCACCTTCGACTGGCGGGTGGGTGTGCTCGAGAACCGGCCGCTGTGGACGGCGCGCTACCACATGGCGCCGGGCCACTGGCAGATCGCCGACCGCTCCGGGCGCTCGACGCGCTTCGGCAAGGTCGAGGCGGTACCGATCGAGCAGTGCCCGGCGCCGATCCTCGAGCTCGCACTCGCCGGCACCGCGCTGATCGGCGACGGCCTCTACGGCGTCGACATCAAGGAGACCGAGGGCGGACCGGTGCTCATCGAGATCAACGACAACCCGAACCTCGAGTCGGGGCTCGAGGACGCGGCGGAGAAGGACCGGCCCTACGAGGCGATCGTCGACTGCTTCCTGCGCCGCATCGAGGCCGAGGGGCGCACCGGCACCGTGGTGGCGCGGTGAGCGCCGCCGGCTCGGCCGCCGAGGCCGCGCCGCTGCCGGCGAGCGCCGCCGCCCGCGGCCCCGCTTACGACCTCTTCGAGGTGGTGGGGCTCGAGCTCGAGTACCCGATCGTCGGCCCCGACCTCGAGGTGCTGCACCGCGTCGAGGACGCTTTCCGCCTCATCCACGGCCGCCCGACTTCCGACGTCGAGCACGGCGGCGCCGGCTTCTCGAACGAGCTCGCCGACCACGTCTTCGAGCTCAAGACGCTGGTGCCCGAGCGCCGCCTGGTGCGCGCCGAGGCGGTGCTCGCCGGGGGCGTCGCCTTCTTCAACCGCCTGCTCGCCGAGCACTGGGGCGCCCGCCTGCTGCCCACCGGCATGCACCCGTTCATGCGGCCGGAGGAGGGGCGGCTGTGGCGGCGCTCCGGCGGCGCCGTCTACGCCACCTACGACCGCGTCTTCGGCATCCACGGCCACGGCTGGATCAACGTCCAGAGCTGCCACGTCAACCTCCCTTTCGGCCGCGGCGACGACGACACCGTGCGCCTGCACAACGCCATCTGCTGCCTGCTGCCCTACCTGCCGGCGCTCACCGCCTCGTCGCCGGTCTACGAGGGGCGGCTGGGGCCGGCGGTCGACAACCGCCTCGCCTTCTACCGCCGGAACCAGGCGCGGGTGCCCGAGGTGGCCGGCGACGTGGTGCCCGAGTACATGCGCTCGCCGGCGCAGTACAAGCGCGAGGTGCTGGGCGGCATCTACCGCGCGCTGGCCGCCGTCCCGGAGGCGGCGCGCCTGCACCACGAGTGGGTCAACTCGCGCGGCGCCATCGTGAGGTTCAACCGCCGCGCCATCGAGATCCGCGTCCTCGACACCCAGGAGTGCCCGAAGATGGACGTCGCCGTCGCCGCCTTCGTGCGCGGCGCCCTGGCGCGGCTGGTGCGGCGGCTGGCGGCCGGCGACCTCGAGCTGCCGCCGCACGAGACGCTGGTCGAGGACTACGAGGCGGTGGTGGCCGGCGGCACGGCGGCGCGGGTCGCGGCGCCGCACCTGGGCGCCGGTCCCGGCGCCTCGGTCGACCTCCTGGCCTCGCTGCTCGACGGCGCGCGCGCCGAGCTGGCGGCGGAGGAGCGCCCCTACCTCGACCTGGTCGAGCGCCGCCTCGCCGGCGGCAATCTCTCGGAGCGCATCCGCCGCCGCCTCGAGCCGGAGCCGGAGCGCCGCCGCGCCGCCGCCATCCGTGAGCTCTACGGCGAGCTGGCCGAGCACCTGGCCGCGAATCGGGTGTGGGAGGGATAGGTCGCGCAGCGAAGTAGCATCCAGTCGTCGCTTCATGTACTCTTTTTCCTCATGAAGCGACGGACGAACGCATGATGGTGCAGGAGCCGGGCCTGGCGTTGCAGCCGGTCGACGCCCGCCACTTCGGGCTCGACGAGGACGAGACGCTGCTCCCGGAGGCATGGTCGCGGGAGGTGCGGCGCGGCCGTTCGCTGGCGCGGCAGGACCTCAAGAAGCTGCTCGCGCTGCCCCCTGCGGAGCGCATCGGCCGCGTCGAGCGGGCCGAGAGCCGGCGCAGCTTCCGGTCGCGGGCGCTGGCCGAGCTGCTGCTGGCGGAGAGCCGGCTCCGCGCCGCCGCCGACCCCGCCGATGCCGAGCACCTCGGCCGCCTGGCGCAGGTCGTCCTGCACTGGACGCCCGGGCCGCCCGGCGAGCGCTGGCGCGAGCTGGTGCGCGCCCGCGCCGCCGCCCACCGCGCCAACGCCCTGCGCCGCGCCGGCCGGCTGGAGGAGGCCGACGCCCTCTTCCGCGACCTCCACGAGCGCGTGCTGCGCCGCGACCTCGAGTCGCCGGCGCTGCTCGCCGAGGTGGCGGGATGGGAGGCGGCGCTGCGCTGGCGCCAGGGGCGCGGCGGCGAGGCGGCGCGCCTGCTCGGCTGGGCCGCCGACGCCCACCGCCGCGCCGGCTCGCGGCCGGGGCTGCTGCGCTGCCTGGTGCGCTGGAGCGAGGTGCTGCGCGCCCAGGGCGAGCCCGAGGCCGCCGCCGGCTGCCTGGAGTGGGCGGGGAAGCTGGCCGACGTCGCGGTGCTGGCGGCGGAGCGGCCGGCGGTGCTGCTGCGCCTCGGCCAGGCGCTGTGCGACGCCGGCCGCGAGGAGGCGGCGCGGGGGTGCCTGGAGGCCGCCGCGCCCGAGGACGACGACGGCGCCGGGGCGGGCGGCCCGCTGCTCTCCGAGCGCACCTGGCTGGCCGGCCGCGTCGACGGCTCGCCGCGGCGGCTCTCCGCCGCCCGCGACGCCCTGGCGTTCGCCGGCCGCCCCGGCGAGGCGGCGCTGGCC